>JALONJ010000258.1 GCA_025455045.1 Microscillaceae bacterium
GAAATTCTAGGGTTTCGCTAAGGGCAATTTAATGAGAAATACATTTAAAGCATTGATTATCAATTATTTATGTATTTTGCTATTTTTATAAATATAAAAATTAAAATATCAAACTCTTGTTCAATTATTTTACAGTGGGAATTGCTGGTTCTGTTCCGAGTTTTTTGTTAAGTGCTTGATAATCAGTTAGTTACAAGAAGCATTTAAAATAGCATAACTAGCTGATAATCAATTACTTATAAAAACTGTCCGAAGTATTGATTGTAGCAAAGTTAAACAAAAAAAGTATAATTTTTTCGTGTGAGAAAAACGCATAAGCAATTACAATCGGAGTTGATATTTGATGTTGTTTTAATTTATTATACCAAGTTTGATTTTTCAGGTTTAAAGAATATAATTTACGAGTTGGTAAAAGTCTGATTATCAATCACATACCTAAAATAGGCTCTTTACCAATTTTCAGGAAATGTTAGTTTTATGCTAAGCCTCAACTCATTTACGCGCGCAGGCTAAACAGCCTGCGTTACAATTTTCCTAAAAACTGGTGAAACTTATTTCTTCTTCATCTCCATTCTTAAAAAATCGGCGGTATAGCTGTTTTTGCATTTGAGCATTTGCTCAGGTGTGCCTTCAAAAATGATGTTGCCGCCCCGTTCGCCGCCCTCTTTGCCCAAATCGATGATATGGTCGGCAACTTTGATAACATCTAAATTATGTTCAATAATCAATACGGTGTTGCCTTTATCCACCAATCTATTCAAAACGCCCAATAGAATTCTAATATCTTCAAAGTGCAAGCCGGTGGTGGGTTCGTCTAAAATGTATAAAGTTTTGCCGGTGTCGCGGCGCGAGAGTTCGGTTGCCAATTTTACCCTTTGGGCTTCGCCGCCCGACAGTGTAGTAGCCTGCTGCCCCAGAGTAATATAACCCAAACCCACTTGGTTCAAGGATTCGACTTTGCGTTTGATAATTGGCTGATTTTCAAAAAATTCTACCGATTGTTCCACCGTCATATCCAAGACATCGGCAATGGATTTGCTTTTAAATCTTACCTCCAAGGTTTCGCGGTTGTAGCGTTTGCCTTTACAAGTTTCACATTCAATATACACATCCGGCAAAAAATCCATTTCAATCAATTTCATTCCACCCCCTTGACAATCTTCGCATCTCCCGCCTTTGACATTGAAAGAGAACCGCCCGGGTTTGTAGCCCCGAATTTTGGCTTCGGGCAATTGGGCAAACAAAGCCCGAATATCGGCAAAAAAACCTACATAAGTTGCCGGATTGGAGCGCGGCGTGCGCCCAATCGGTGATTGGTCAACCTCGATTACTTTGTCCAAATTTTCCAAACCTTCAATTTTATCGTAGGCTAAGGGTTGGCGTTTGGCTCGGAAGAAGTGTTGGTTCAAAATGGGGAATAAAGTATCGTGAATCAAGGTCGATTTTCCGCTACCCGATACGCCGGTTACGCAAATCATTTTGCCCAAAGGCAATTTTAAAGTTACATTTTTGAGGTTATTACCTTTGTTTCCTTTGATAATCAAATAGTTGCCATTACCATCGCGCCGTTTTTGGGGGACTTCAATTTGTCGAGTGTCTTTGAGATAATCAACGGTGAGGCTGGTTTTTTGCAAGAGTTCTTGAGGTGTTCCCTCAGCCACTACGCGCCCGCCGTGAATCCCCGCCCCTTTGCCAATATCCAAGACATAATCGGATTGGAGCATCATATCTTTGTCGTGTTCGACCACAATGACCGAGTTGCCCAAATCGCGCAAGTCTTGCAAAGATTTGATAAGTTTGAAGTTGTCGCGGGCGTGCAAACCAATGCTGGGTTCATCTAAAATATACAAAACCCCCACCAATTGCGTACCGATTTGGGTTGCTAAACGAATGCGTTGGGCTTCGCCACCCGACAGGGTTTTCATCGCTCGATTCAGCGTGAGATATTCCAAACCAATGTCCAATAAAAGATGGATTCTTTTACGAATTTCTTTTAATAAACCTTCGGCAATTATATTTTGGCGAACATCTAATTTGGACTCTAAATCAGCCAGCCAGACTTGTAAGTCATTGATATTCAGCACCGAAAGCTGATGGATATTTTTATCGGCAATCAAAAAATGTAAGGATTCTTTTTTTAATCTTGCGCCATTACATTCGGGGCAGGTTTTGATTTCGATAAAGTCGCGCACCCAATCCTGCATTTTTTCCGTTCCTTCATCTTGTTGGCGTTGCATATAGGCAATCACGCCTTCAAATTTGCTCTGCCAAGGGCGTTGGTATTTTTCGGAATAAACGGTTAAAATAGTTTCCGAGCCATATAAAAGCTCATTGATAACTTCTTCGGGCATTTTATCGAGTGGCGTGGTGAGGCTCAATTTGTGAATTTTCAATAGTGCCTCAATTTGTTTGAATATCCAAACCTCGCGGTACTCACCCAAAGGCGCAATGCCGCCGCGACTGATGCTGAGTTTTTTGTCAGGAATCACATTTTCAATCGCTACTTCTTCCACTACGCCCAAACCCTGACAAGTCGGACACCAACCATAGGGCGAATTGAACGAAAATGAATTAGGCGCAGGTTCATCATACGAAATGCCCGAAATGGGGCAAACGAGGAGTTTGGAGAAGAAGAAAGCCCCCTCGCCCCCGGAGGGGGGATTTTTAATTTTTTTATTATCCTTTTCTGTTGTTTGTGGTTTATCGTCTGGGGTCTTGACTTGGTGTACTACGACCGCCATCATTCCTTTGCCTTCTTTGAGGGCGATTTGGACAGCTTGCGCCAAGCGAAACCGGTCTTCAGGTTTGGGCGAAATGCGGTCAATGACCAACTCAATGTCGTGAATTTTGAAGCGGTCGAGTTGCATTTTGGGGTCAATGTCCAGAATTTCGCCATCGACCCGTACTTTGGTATAACCGAGTTTACGAATTTGCACAAATAACTCGCGGTAATGCCCTTTGCGCCCTTTGACCAGAGGAGCTAAAATGCTGATTTTCTGGGTTTTAAATTTTTCTAGAATTAAATCAATGATTTGGTCTTCGGATTGTTTAATCATTGGCTCGCCCGTAACGTAGGAGTGGGCAATGCCCGCGCGCGCATACAAAACGCGCAAAAAATCATAAATTTCGGTTACAGTACCTACCGTAGAACGCGGATTGCGCGAAGTGGTTTTTTGTTCAATGGCAATCACGGGACTTAACCCTTCAATTTTATCCACATCGGGGCGTTCCATATCGCCGATAAATGAACGCGCATACGCCGAAAAACTCTCCAAATATCGCCTTTGCCCTTCGGCGTGAATGGTATCGAATGCCAAAGATGACTTGCCACTGCCCGATACGCCGGTAATGACTACCAGTTTGTTGCGCGGAATTTTGACATCAATGTTTTTAAGATTATGCTCTCTAGCTCCGTAAATTTCGATATGTTCGTTCATTTTTTTGCGTTTCTAGTTTTTAGTTTCTGGTTTCGAATTCTGAGTTTCTAGTTTCGAATTCCGAGTTCCGAGTTTTTGTAATCTATTGTATCACAGGCGGTTAGCCTGTGTAAATAGAATTATTTTTTTTAAAATATATACACTTAGGAACGATTAAAAAATAACTTAGGAATTTAATTTTATAAATATCTGATAATCAGGCTTTTAATTAGCACATCAGCAGATTTTATAATTAGCTCATTACTTAATCCTTAACCAAAATTCAAAGTTTATGCAGAAAGTTTCTGACAAAAAAGCAAAATTATATAACCATCTGATTATCAGGCACTTACGTATTTAATAACTTTCTCAATTACTTACGCAAATTTGATAAGATTTTTACAAAATTCTTGGTATTTTGTCAGAAAAATAATTTTTGATTAAAAATTATCGACAATTACCCTTTAGCTTTGCAAAAATGCAAATTTTTCTCCGGCAATGAGTTTGCAAACCCGTTGCCGGAAAAAAATCATAATGAATAGATACAAAATAAAGTAAACTTTTTAAAAACAATACTTTGGACAGTTTTTGTAAGTTATTGACAGTCAACAGGTTATGCTATTTTAGATATTTTTTGTAACTATCTGATAATCAGACACTTACTAAATAAATCGGAACTAGAAACCAGAAACTGTCCGAACTATTGTTAATAACAACAAATTAAAAAAAACGCTTTACTAACAAGCAAAGCGTTTTTGGTATTTACTCAACGAAAATTTGATTTTTTTGGAATAAAATCATTAAAGTTCATAACTGATTGACCGTGTCCGCCTTTGGAGGATTATCAGTTAATTATGATGTACTAGCGATGAGGATTTAAAAATTGGTAAATCCGCTAATTTATCAAAACCTAAAAACTCACTTTCATTGGTTTTTTCTCTTTACGGGCATATATTTTCAATTTGTCTGACAACAAATACATTACCGGCACTACCACCAAAGTAAGAAAAGTAGCGAAAGTTAAGCCGAAAATAACCGTCCAAGCCATTGGACCAAAAAACGCGGCATTATCACCACCCACGTAAATATTGGGGTCAAACTCGGCATATAATTTAATAAAATCAATGTTTAAGCCGGTAGCCAAAGGCACTAAACCCAATACGGTGGTAATGGCAGTCAGAAGCACAGGACGCAGCCGAGTTTTGCCGGCTTCGGCTAGGCAATAAATAAACTCCTCCAAAGGCAAGCGGTCGTCAGCCTCAATCCCCAATTCGGCTTTGCGGCGGTCGCGCAATAGATTGGTATAATCAATCAACACAATGGCATTATTGACCACGACTCCGGCTAGGGAGATAATCCCGATGCCGGTCATTAGAATTACAAAATCCATTCGAAAAGCCACCAAACCCAAAAATACGCCAATGGTACTAAACAAAACCGAAAACATAATGATAATGGGCGCAGTAAGCGAATTGAATTGAGTTACAATAATCAAAAATACCAAGAACAAAGCCAACAAAAAGGCACGCATCAAGAAATCCGAAGACTCTTGTTGTTCTTCTTGCTCGCCGGTAAACTTGAAGGTAAATCCTTCGGGAATCTCAAAACCTTCCATCAAAATTTTGGCTTGCGCCACAATTTCGTTGGCATTGTAGCCTTCTTTTACGTTGGAATAAATAGTGATTACTTTATCCAAATTTTTGCGTTTGACTGACCCATAAGTGGAGGAGTATTCCAAAGAAGCCACCGCCGAAATCGGCACTTGTTTATAATTGCCTTGTTCATTAAAAGTAATGGCTTTATTTTTTAAGGCATCTACATCGTAGCGTTGTTTGTCATTCAAACGCAATTGAATGGGGTATTCTTCTTCGCCTTCTTTATATTTAGAAACTTCTGAGTTCTTCAATTCCGGCGATGTTGGCATCATTGATAAATTTTTTCATTTTTTCGCCAATCCCCATCAGTTTTTCATAATCCTCACAAGCAATCTCGATATTGATGGGCGGACCTACGGGCGGTCCATTGTTGTCTTTATCAACTACAATTTGCACCCCGGCGTAGTTTTTCATTTCATCGCGGAGTTCTTCCAAAATCCGTGAAGTACTCACACCTTTGCGCTTTTCAAAATCGGTAAACGATACTGTAATTTTAGCCTTGTTGGGCGTATCGGTATTGCCAGACATCATGCCGGCGGCGGGGTCGCTGGTACCTTCGCCGACTTGCGCGATGAGTGCCTCAATCATAAAATCATAAGGCTTCATCATTTGAATTACCCGGTCTTCAATTTTTTTGGTAAATTCATTGGTTGTTTCAATATCGGTTCCCACGGGTTTTTCAATAAAAATATTGACATACGTAGGCTCATTAGCCGGGAAAAAATCTACTTTCAAACCAGCATTTGCCATCAAAAAAATGGAGAAAAACAATAAACCAAAGGTTCCACCAAAAATGAAATAAGGTCTTTTGCCACGCAAAGCCCAATAAACGAGTTTTCCGTAATTGGTTTCTAATTTTACTAAAGCTACGCTTTGAAACCACGCCGACATAGGGGTAAGGGCATAAATATTCAATAAAATAAACAAGCCAATAGTTACTAAAATATTAGCAAAGGTTATTGACCCGGTAAAGTAAAAAGGAATGGAGAGCAAAATGAAAATTCCGGCATTGATTAAATTGCGGCGCGAAACTTTGCTTTCGCCTTGGTCTAACTTGGCAAAAATAACGGCTACTGCCGGATTGATTACTAAGCCTACAAACAAGGAACAGGCTAAGGTAATAATCAAGGTCAAGGGTAAAAACTTCATAAATTCACCCATAATTCCTTGCCAAAACAACATCGGAAAAAATGCAGCTATTGTCGTAGCAGTAGAAGAAATAATCGGCATCGCAATTTCGCCTACGCCCTCTTTGATGGCTTTCTTAAGTGGATAGCCTTCTTCCATTAGGCGATAAATGTTTTCAATCACCACAATTCCGTTATCTACCAACATTCCCAAAGCCAAAATCAAAGAAAAAAGCACCATCATATTCATTGTTACGCCCATCATTTGTAAAACAATGAAAGACATAAACATAGACATCGGAATGGCAATGCCCACAAACAAGGCACTCCTTAAACCCATAAAAAACAACAAAACTCCCACGACCAAAATTACTCCGGCAATAATATTATTTTCCAAATTGCTTACCATATAACGCACTTGGCGCGATTGGTCGGTGGTAATCGTAATATCCAAATCTTTGGGGAAACGACTTTTTTTGGCTTTTTCCAAAATGGATTTGATATTATCGGAAGTTACAAGCATATTTTGCCCGCTTCGTTTGATGATGTTGAGCGTAACTACGGGGTTTTTGCGGGCGCGGGCGTAGCTCTTGGCTTCGGCATCGGTGTCGCGCACTTCGGCTACATCTTTGAGATAAATGATATTGCCTTTTTCGCTTTTGACGACTACGTCTTCAATTTCTTTGACACTTTTGAACTCGCTTACGACTCGAATAGACCGGCGGAAGTTTTCGGCTTTGATATTACCGCCTGAAGAAGATATATTTTCGGAAGCAATGGCTCGTTCAATGTCCTCAAAACTTACTTTGGTTGCCTCCATTTTGTACAAATCGGCATCAATTCGAATTTCGCGCGCCATTGTACCTTTGATGTCCACCCGCGAAATACCGGCGAGTTTTTCAATTTCATCTTCCAAAAACTCGGCGTGGGTTTTGAGTTCCGCCAAGGTAAATTTGCCCGATAGGTTAATAAACATAATCGGAATTTCGGAAAAACTGATTTCAAACACATTCGGGTCTTGTTGGAGGTCGTTGGGTAGCTCGCTTTTTGCCTTATCTACTTTATCTTTGACATCTTGCAGGGCTTTGGGAACGTTGGTTCCCGGATTGAACTCAACAATAATCGATGAGAAATCCTGCACCGAAGTTGATTGGACTTTTTTTACGCCATTCAAAGATTTTAATTCTTTTTCAATCGGGCGCGAAATCAAATTCTCCATATCCACTGGCGAGTTGCCCGGATAAGAAGTACCAATGTAGATTTGCGGAATGACAATTTCGGGAAAACTCTCTTTGGGCATTATCACATAAGTCCATACCCCAAAAATTGCCACAATGAGCGAGAATATAATCACACTGGTTTTGTTTTCCACTGCCCACGTAGTGAGGGGAAACTCTTTAGTTAAAAATTTTTGTTCTTTCGCCATTTGGGTTAGACAGTTTGGAAACCTTTATTTTATCGTTTTACGTTTTATCGTTTTGATATTTGATGCCTTTTTATAACTAATTGATTATCAATGAGTTATGAATTAAACGATTTTTTTTTTAAAAATAGTATGACACAAATTTCAAATTAATATTGTAAATCACTGATTGTCAGTACTTTGCGCCTTCACACAAAAATCATAGTATTTTTTCATCAATTAACCAATACCTTCGCTTATACCACAGCGTAACAGCCTGACAGGCTGTTTTACAATTATACTACAGCCTGACAGGCTGTTTTACAGTTATACCGCAGCCTGACAGGCTGTTTTACAATTATTTGGCAGTAATTGCCTTTATACAAATTTCAAATTAAAATTGTAAATCATTGATTGTCAGCACTTTGCGCCTTCGCGCGAAAATCATAGTATTTTTTCATCAATTAACCAATACCTTCGCTTATACCACAGCGCAACAGCCTGACAGGCTGTTTTACAGTTATTTGGCAGTAATTGCCTTTTTTTGTTCAATGATTTTGACTTCAGTGCCTTCCAACACTTCTCTAAAACCTTCATCAATCAATACATCTTCGACTTTGAGACCTTCATTGATTTCGGTGCGGTTTTTAAAAGTATTGCCCGATTTTACGCGGATTTTTTTGGCAATGGTTTTGGCTTGGTCTTTTGCCAATACAAATACATACTCTCCGGCTTTGTCGCGTTGAATCAAGTGCGTAGGAACGACCAAAGCATTGGATTTTTCGTAGTTTTTCAATTTGATTTTTGCCAACAAATCAGGTTTGAGCATATTGTCGGGGTTTGCCAACATTGCCTCTACGCGAAAAGTGCGGTTTTCGGGGTTGATGGTTTGCCCAATTAAGCTCACCGGGGCTTCTACTTCTTTGTCCAATGAGGGAAAAGCAATCGTAATCACATCGCCGCGTCTTACTTTGCCCAAATAAGCCTCCGAAACTTCGGCTACGACTTTGACTTGGCTTGAACTAACCAAGCGCAAAAGCTGCTGTCCGGGCATTGCGGCTTGCCCACGTTTCACAAAAATTTCATCGACAATTCCGCTAAACGGTGCGGTTACAATGCCTAATTTGGCTTGCGCGTACAAAGTCTGGAGGCGTTTTTCCAAGCCTTCTTTGGCGTTTTTTGCCTGTAAATATTGCAATTCTGTGCCAATTTTTTGATTCCAAAGATTTTCTTGGCGTTTGAAAGTGATTTCGGCTAATTCTAAGGAAGATTTTACTTCGGCAATGTTTTTTTGCAATATTTCGCCGTCTTGTGCCAACAATACTTGCCCTGCGCCTACGGCTTGCCCTTCTATTACATTGAGCGAGCGAATAATTCCCGAAGCCTCTGCCGACAAAATCACATTGTTGTCGGTCTTGACTGAGCCTTGCACTTCGGCGTAGCCGGTAAACTTGTCGGAGCTTACGGCTGCTGTAGTAACCAACACTGCCGAAGATACACTTTTGGCAAAACTAGGGTCAAGTTTGCCGATTTCTTTTTCCAAACCTTTGATTTCGGCTTGCAATTGTTCCAAATCCTTTTGTTTTTGGCGAAGCTGCTGTTTTTTGGCTTCCACCGAGTCCTTGCTTCCGCCACAAGCCGTCAAAAACAAAGCTACGAGTAGGAATATTATTTTAAAATTTGTTTTCATATCTAACCTCACTTATGATTTTATTTTTTTGTTCTGAGTTTTTAGTTTCTAGTTCCGAGTTTCTAGTTTCTAGTTCCGAGTTTCTAGTTTTTAGTTTGTAATTAATTGATTATCAATTAGTTATTTAAAAATTGAACATTCAACGTTATTCATTATTTACTATTAATTATTCACTACCCTTATCTGCCCAATTTGCCAAGGGCTTTGTCCAATTCTACTTTACTGAGTACTACATTATAAAGCGCATTGTAATAATTGTTTTCGGCTTCTTTGAATGAGCTTTCGGCGTTCACGATTTCTAGCGTAGAACCTACGCCATTTTCATATTTTACTTTAGCTATCCGTGACACTTCTTGGGCGAGTTCCATATTTTTCTTCTGGATCTCGAGGTCTTTGGTAAAAGTTACGATGCTGTTTTTGGCAGTTTCGGTTTGTAGTTCGGCGGCTAGTTTAAAAGACTTGATATCCTCATCAACTTTCAAACCTTCTAAGCGAACTTTTTCTAAGGTATGCTTTCTTCTAAAACCATCAATAATTGGCATTGAAAAATTGATTCCGACAAAAGCAAATGAAAACCAGTTTTGACTAAACTTCCAAATTTCCCCAAATTGATTGGAGCCGGTATTTGCCCCATAAGAAGCACTGGCACTTAGGCGTGGCAAATACAGCGATTTGTTGTATTGAAGATTAATTTCTTGCAATCGGCGATTGGTTTGCAAAAGCGAATACTCTATCCGATTTTGATAATTGAGGTCTTCGTTTAGCCCCGAGTTGTAATCCAAGTTCAATTCCCGAATATTACCCACCAAAGTCAAAGAATCGCGCACAGGCATTCCCATTTGGTATTTTAGCAATTGATACGTGAGTTCTTGCAATTTGAGGAGTTTATCTTTTTCTGTTTTGACATTATTTAAGGATACTTCAGTCCGCATCACATCTACTCTTTCTGCCATTCCATTTTTAAACATCGCTGCCGTATTTTTATACAAAGTATCCAAACGCTGATAATTGGCATCTAACAAAGCTATCCGTTCTTGATTAATCAAAGCGGCATAATAGGCTTTGGTAACACCACTAATAATATCAACTTCCGTTTGTTTGATTTGTTGTTGAGCAAGTTGGACGTAGGTTCTTGCGCCTTTTACGCCAATCAAATAGGCAAAATCAAAAATTAATTGCTCCAAACTAACGGCAAAATTGCTCGTAAATTTAGCCCCAAACTGCAAAGCCAAGGGGCGGTCAGTGGGGTTAATTGGTGGATTATTTGCCGGAATAATGGCTTTTTGTACTACAATATTATCGGTAAAATTGGCTCTTAAATCCACTTGCGGATAACCTGTCGCCAAGCGTTCTTGAACTTCTTTTTCGGAAATTTGAGTCTGGTAGCGACCTTTTTTTAAGCTTATTGAATTATTAAGCGCAAACTTAATACACTCTTCCAAAGTATAAGTGCCAATGGATTGGGTTTCATCTCTTACCACAAATGAAGTAGTGTCTTGTGCCTGTCCGATAGAAGTGAAAAAAGTTAAAAAAATCCCCAAAACGAAGTTTAACTTAATTCTTAGGTTTATTTCCATTATAATTATATGATTAAAAAAATTTCAATTAATACTTTGTATAAATGATAGATTGTAGCGTATAAGTATTTGATAATCAGGGAGTTATTGATATTTCAAATTTTAAAAAATATACTAAATCGGTGTGTAAGGTGGCGATTTTCTTACAAACTGTCTAATTTTTGAAATTTTCGCTAAATTTATGAAATTTTATACCAAAAAAGCAAACAATTCGTTGTAAATTTTTAAATTTTGGAATTTTCAAATTTTGAAATGTAAGAGCTTTCGGAGTTTAATTTTTATAAATAAAGCTAATCCATTGATTATCAGCAGCTTAATAGTTTTTAATTTTCAATTCAAAATTAGTTTTACTAGATTCCATCACCAAAAATGTTTGAGTGAATTGCTTATTTTGGGCTTTGAATCATTCTATCCGATGAATGAAACGTCTTGGTGCTTTTTCCTGAGTATTTATGGAAAATCAACTTGATTTACTTTATGCTCACACCACCACCTCAAAGCAATTCTATTTTTTAAATTGATTAAAAATCTCAAACCCTTGTTCGGTCAAAATACCGCGCAAAAAGTGTTCGGTCATTGTTACGTGAACTTCTATCACATTAAATTCTTTGTTTGAGAACACACTTTCATCAAAAGTCAAATTGATTTCAGCCAAGCGCAAATGCGCCAATATCCTGATATTCAAGTCTTTGCGATACAAGCCATCGGCTACGCCCCAAGCATAGTTTCTTTCAAACGATTCAATAAAATGAGTTTTGGCATACGATTGATGCAAATGCCAAGCATCGGGGTGGTATTTTTTGATGTCATAAATCATCGCCGGATTAAACTCGCTCATTGCTTGCCGAAAATAATCCGACATTTTCAAAACCGCCTCTACGGCATTGCTTGAGGCTTGTTCTATTTCAATCATACAAGCCTCGTCTTCGTGCATATAGCCTTCGGTGATTTTGACCACCATTTCGTTTTTATCTTTGAAGTACTGATAAATTGTTTTTTTTGACATTCCCAGCTCGCGCGCTATGTCGTCCATCGAGACACTGCGAATGCCATATTTGCTAAACAAATCCTCAGCAACTTGCAAGATTTTTTCGCTCACTTCTTCCTTCTCTTTGCTTTCCATTCTATTGTTTGAATCCCTGAATCGTTTTCAAAATTAGGACAAGGAAACTTAGGAAACTACAAAAACTATAAAAGTTTCCGAAAAATCACTGTTATTTTTCTGTTAAATAGGATTTAGGAAAGATTAGATAATAAAAAACTAAGGAAACTATAAATGAATCAAAAGTTTCCATTACTAATCAATTGTTTAATCTTGCAGCACGAGGTACAAAGGAGTAGTTGAATTACCAAATATTTTTATCAACAATACTTCGGATAGTTTTTGCAAGCAATTGATAATCCTGCAAGGGTGCATTTCAAATTTACGCGTTTCTATTGCCTCACCCTAGCCCTCTCCGAAGGAGAGGGTTATAGGTAGTAAATTTGAAATGCACCCTCCTGCAAAGGCAGACACGGTCAATAAGTTATATTGTTTTAAGTGCTTTACATAACTAGCTGATTATCAGATACTTATTGAATAACTCGGAACTAGAAACTGTCCGAAATATGGATTAAAAAGCGAAGCCCAAAATTTGATAGTCTGTGCTTTTTTAAGCAATTGCTTGGATATTTTTTGAAAAAACTAAAAAGAACCGATATATTTGATTGAAAGCTGGGGCAATTGCGCGTATTTGACAAGCCCTTAAAATATTTGATTGAACTTAAATATAGATAAGTAAATCACTGATAATCAGTTATTTACAAAAAAATATAATCATCATATTCAATATTTATGTCTGAATTTTCATTGTACGAAATAGCCCTGACCCTGATTGATAATGTAGGCTCGGTTACTGCCAAGCAGCTCATTAGCTACAGTGGCTCGGCAGAAGCAGTATTTAAACTCACCGAGGGCAAATTGCTCAAAATACCCCAAGTGGGGATTTATACCGGCAAAGCGATTGTTCAACAAGGCACTGAGGCACTGAAACAAGCCGAAAAAATCATTGAGCAGGCAATCAAAAATGAAGTCAAAATTTTGAATTATTATGATGCTCAATATCCCAGCCGTTTGAAGAGTTTGTACGACAGCCCCTTGATTTTATATTATAAAGGTGTAGCAAACCTCAATCACCCCAAAATGATAGGCATTGTGGGTACGCGCGAAGCTACCGACTATGGCAAAACCATTACCGAACAAATTGTAGAAGGCTTACGAAGCCATAATCCATTGATAATCAGTGGATTAGCTTATGGTATTGATGTTATGGCTCACCGCGCCAGCTTGAAACACCAATTGGGAACAATTGGGGTGATGGCAAGCGGACTCGATATTATTTATCCTCTCACACATCAAAAAATTGCTTGGCAAATGGCAGAAGAAAATGGAGGTTTGTTGAGCGAAAATCCTTTTGGTACCAAGCCCGATGCAATGCGTTTTCCGGCGCGCAATCGGATCATTGCCGGGCTTGCCGATGCCTTGATAGTAGTCGAAGCCAAAAGCAAGGGCGGTGCCTTGATTACTGCCGAATTTGCCAACAACTATCACAAAGACGTATTTGCTGTGCCGGGCAATTTGACCCAAAAAAGCTCCGAAGGTTGCAATTGGCTCATTCGCAATCATCAGGCTAATTTGTTTACTTCCGTGATCGATTTGGAGTATTATTTGAAATGGGATGCTTCTAAACCCAGTGCCAGTCCCCAAATGCAACTCAATTTTGCCGAATTGGGGTTGAGTACAAGCGAAAAACAGATTTGGGAAGCCCTCAAAAACGCGCCAGCCAACACGATGACTTTGGACGAGATAGGCACACGCCTCCAAATGTCGGTTGCCCAAATCAATGCCGATTTGCTCAATCTTGAGTTGCTGGGTTTGATAAAAGCCCTACCGGGCAAAAAATTTGGGCTGGTGTAACAATAGTGCGGGCATTTTCTAGTTTCGAGTTCCTGTTTTGTGGATAAATAATTGATAATCAGATAATTAGCTAAAAAAATTATTTGTAAAAAATTCTGAAAATTTAAAAAATGACTTAAAATTAACGTGAATATTTTGAAATATTATTAAAAAAATACAAATTTTATTTATAAATTTAAAAGGTTTATTTTAGAAATAAAATTCATTTAACTTTTGTAAA
>JALONJ010000259.1 GCA_025455045.1 Microscillaceae bacterium
ATTTTGTAGCCTAAATCGACTCTAAAAAGTAGGAAAGGAAGGTTGAATCTTAGCCCGAAGCCAGTATTGAGGGCGATTTGTTGCCAGAATTGGTTGATTTTGAATTGGCTACCGGGTAGCTTGGGGTTGCGTTCTTCCCAACTCCAAACATTGCCGGCATCTATAAACAAAGCTCCGCGAATGAATCCAAATAAAGGAAATCGCCATTCGAGGTTGCCCTCGAGGATAATTTCGCCGGGTTTTTCAAAACGATAATCGTAATTGCCTAGGGTATCGATAGGCGGAGACTCGCCCAAACCCAATCGGCGGGGTTGCCAAGCGCGAAGACTGCTTCCACCTCCAGCAAAGAAAAATTTTTCGTAAGGCAAAGTAGTAGAGTTGCCATAGGACTTTGCTAATCCAACGTTGAATCGTGCGGCTAGTACGCTAAAGGCTTGGTTGAGTGGTAGGTAATAATGAAAAGTGCTGTTGAATCGCCAAAACTGAAAATAGGGTAAGCCCAGAATTTTGTTGTTTTGTCCTACTTTGTTGGCATTGATGATACCGGCTAGGTTGCCTCCGGTTTCAGCCAATAAACGAATAAAGTGTGATTTTTTGGTTTCGTTGCCGGTATTATTGTTGAAAGTATATACCATATATATACTGCTGACGATGGCTTGGGTAAAACTTTGGCGAATGGGGTTGCCTTGGTTTTGTAAAATATCTAATTGCTCATTAAAAGCCGAACTTAAATTGCTGGTATTGACTACACTTAATTCAGAAAGGGTAAAATTGTATGTAGAGTTTTTTAATTGACCTTGATAACTAATCGCGGCAACGAGATTGGTGCGGGTATATTCGGGGCGGCGCACATAATTGTAACCTAGACTGAGGCGAGTGGTGGGGGTATAATTTTCTAAATTGTTGCGTAGGCTTTTGTAAATCAATTTGCGGGGAAAGAGTAAGCGAGGGAAGGTAAGAGATGCGTTCAAACCGGCTTGAATACTGCTGTAAAAACGATTTTGCTCGGAAAAACTGGTTTGTCCGTCAATGGCAAACCGCAAGTTGGTTTCAAAGATTTCGGCACCACCTAAAGTATTGCGATTTTTGAGGGCTAAATTGATAAAAGGTCCGGGCAAACCTTGAAATACATTGAGACCTATTTCATCGGAAATTTGAAACCGCTCGGTGGGCTGGGTAAATATATTGATATTGAGCTTGCGAGAAGATGTATCGGGCGAAATATTGACAAATTTGAACAAATCCATATTGCCGATAAGTCGCTGAGTATCAAAGAGGTTGGTTTCGCTGTAAATTCTGTCAGGTTGTAAGCGAATTCGGCGGTCAAATACGTGATAGGCATAATTGAGGCGGCGGCTTTCATACACATAGGCTATTTTGGTTTCCTGAGACTGAATTGTATCTTTTTGTCCGGCGCGGCGGCGTTGATTTACAATATGAAAATAGATTTCATTGAGTCGCCAGGCTTTGTGCGTTCCTTTGATGGGTTCGTTGATAACAATATTTATTTTGGCTAATCGCTTGCCTGTCAAGCCTTTAGGTTGATTTTGACTGAGTGTATCTGAATTGGATTTGATTTTTTCGGGTTGTTGAAAGTGGTTAGTGTCAATTGAGAATCGTATATATTGTAAATTAAAAAATAAATAACCATTGTTTTTCAAGAGTTTCTCAATGCGGGTGCGTTCGCGGTCAATGACTTCGGTGTCATAGCTATCCCCAGTTTTCAAAAAACTGTAGTTCTGGTTAGCTCGCACAATTGAGTCAATATTTTTATTTTTGGTGAATACGTTTATTTCTCCAAAATAAGAAGGGGCGTTTTCGGTAATCAGATAAGTTACCGTCATTCGTTGGGTGTTGGGGTTGGCTTTGGTTTCAATTTTGACTTTTCCTTGAAAAAAGCCCTTGTTTTGGAGCAGTTGCCGCATTTGGTTGGCGGTAATGTGAGCAGTGGCAGAATCGTACAAAGTGGGTTTTTCGCCTACAGAGCGCATCAACCAGTTACCTTCATTGAGTTTGGTGGTGAGTTTGTCAAGTTTACGAATTTTGCGGCGGTCTAAACGGCGTTCTAGGTTACTATTTTGCGCTTTTTGGGCGGCAATGATTTGGTCGGTTAGTTTTTTGTTTTTGGCATCTAGTTTAGTTTGAATTTTCTCAGGTTTAAAAATGCTCTCTCCCCAAGCATAAAAAGTAATGCGAGGAATGAACAAAATTTTGCCATTGGGTTTTTGTCGCAAAAGCCCCGTCAATCGCTCGGTGGAGATATTTTGATTACCTTTAATTTCTTGTTTGGTAAGTAAATAAGTATTGTCGGGTAGTTTTCGAGTAACCGCACAGGCTGATAATAAACAGCAAAAAAATAAGTATAAAGCTCTGTATTTCAAGGTTCTGTTATCGTATTTGGCAAAACTAAATCGATTTGAGGTGTAATTTTAGTTAATTTTTGCACAAAATACCTGCTCAAGGCTTTGATTTTTTATTTAAGGTTGAAAAATAGCTTTTATATAATCAATTGATTATCAGCACTTTATATATTTTTATAGGTTCTTCAGCACTTTTCAAGAATAGTTTAATTTAAAGATTGTCTAAAGCCACTTACGCGCGCAGGCTGGAAGCCTGCGTTACAATTTTTCTCGAGAAGTACTGGAGAACCCAGCAATTCCCACTTTGGCACATATAACTCATTGATAATCAAAGAGTTAAAAATATGGGTAAACGATTATTTTATAACTACTTGATTATCAGGGTTTTATAATTTAATAAAAGTTTTATAACTCATTGATAATCAGGTATTTATCCATAGTGGGAATTGCTGTGGAGAACCTTTCTTAAATTACAAATACCTGATAATCAATTGATTACGAAAAATTATTAAACTATTCATACTGCTTTCTTTTACCTGAAAACAAAATATACAAAACCGGCAACACGACCAAAGTAAGCATCGTAGCTGTTATCAAGCCCCCTATTACCACCGTAGCCAAGGGTTTTTGGACTTCGGCTCCGGCACCGTGCGAAATTGCCATCGGCAAAAAGCCCAAACTTGCGACTGTAGCCGTCATCACCACCGGACGCAAGCGCACCCGTGTACCGAGCAAAACTCGCCGATACACATTCTTTATGCCTTCTTTTTCTAATTGATTGAAATATGCAATCAATACAATACCATTCAACACAGCTACTCCAAACAAAGCAATAAAACCTACGCCCGCCGAAATACTAAACGGCATACCTCGCAACCACAAAGCCAATACGCCGCCAATTGCCGATAGGGGAATCGCCGTAAATATCAAAATTGTTTGTTTGATGGAGTTGAAAGTAAAATATAACAAACTGAAAATCAGAGCCAAAGCCATTGGTACGGCAATGGTCAAGCGGGCTTTGGCTTTTTCTAAATTTTCAAATTGACCACCAAATTTGAAATAATATCCGGGCGGAAGGCTTACTTTTTGTGCCAATACAGTTTTGATTTCATTGACCAAACTCTCTACATCGCGCCCACTCACATTCAGACCAATGGTAATGCGGCGTTTGGCATCATCGCGCGAGATTTGCACTGGCGCATTGACATATTCAATCTGGGCTACTTCTTCCATAGGTACTTGTTTGCCATTGGGTAGATTGACATATACACCTTTCAAATTTTCAATGTCTTGGCGGTTTTGTTTATCAAAGCGAAGTGCCAAAGCAAATCTTTTTTCGCCTTCAAATACAAATCCGGCTACTTTTCCGGCAAATGCAGTTTGCAAAGTGCTGTTCAAATCCTTGATATTCAGCCCGTATTGCGCTATTTTTCGGCGGTCATATTTGACCAGCATTTGCGGTAAGCCTACAATTTGCTCAACTTTGAGGTCGCCGACTCCGGCAATTTTGCGAATATGCTTGGCACATTCATTGGCTTTGGCAAACAAAGTATTCAAATCTTCGCCATAAATTTTGACAGCAATGTCGGATTTAATCCCAGTCATCAATTCATTAAAACGCATTTCAATCGGTTGTTGAAACTCAAAATTGATTCCGGGCAATACTGCCAGCGAGTCGCGCATTTGGTTGGCAAGGTCTTCTTTATCGTGGGTCGTAGTCCACTCGCTTTTGTCTTTCAAAACCACCATCAAATCATTTGCCTCTAAGGGCATCGGGTCGGTAGGGATTTCAGAAGTGCCGATTTTGGAAATTACTTGTTTGACTTCAGGAAATTTCAACAGAATTTTCTCGGCTTGGGTTGAGGTTTCTATAGTCTGACTTAGGCTTGAGCCGGTCATCAGGCGGGTCTCTACGGCAAAGTCGCCTTCATCTAATTGCGGAATAAACTCCCCACCTAAACGATTGAAAATCAACAAACTACCTAAAAATAAGCCTAATGAAATGCTCAAAACAATTATTTTTTTTCTTAATGCAAAACGAATGATTGGATTGTATTGCCTTTGAATAAAATCCATCAAATAATCCGAAAAATTCTTCCGATGACTCAATTGCTGTTTCAAAACCAAAGCACTCATCATAGGCACATAAGTCAATGACAAAATCAAAGCTCCTAAAATGGCAAAACCTACAGTTTGTGCCATCGGGCGAAACATTTTACCCTCAACACTCACCAAAGCCAAAATTGGCAAATAAACCATTAAGATAATGATTTCACCAAAAGCGGCTGACTTGCGGATTTGTACAGTGGCTTCGTAAACTACCCGATTTACTCCCCGAAGCCCCTCCCCAACCCTCTCCAGAGGGGAGGGAGAAAGCCTCCCCCTAGCCCCCTCCGAAGGAGGGGGAACAAATACTCCCTCCCCTCCGGGGAGGGCTGGGATGGGGCTTAATCGATGCAAAATGGCTTCTACAATAATGACTGCGCCATCGACTACCAAGCCAAAATCAATTGCCCCTAAGCTCATCAAATTGGCGGATACGCCAAATAAATTCATCATTGCGATAGCAAACAACATTGCCAAAGGAATGACCGATGCTACCACCAATCCGGCGCGTAGATTGCCCAAAAATACCACCAATACAAATATGACAATCAAACCGCCCTCGACAAGGTTGGTGGTTACGGTGGTGATAGCTCGATTGACCAAATCCGTACGGTCTAAAAAGGCTTCAATGACCAAGCCTTCGGGCAAGTTTTTTTGAATTTCGGTGATTTTGGTTTTTACATTGGCGATTACTTGGGCTGAATTAGCTCCTTTTAGCATCATCACGATTCCGCCTACGACTTCACCTTGCCCGTTGCGGGTCATCGCTCCATAACGCATTGCCGAACCAAATTGCACTTGAGCAATATCTTTGATTAAAATAGGTAAATCATTGATATTTTTTATTACAATCTGCTCAATATCAGCTAGTTGGCTAATCATTCCTTCGCTACGAATAAAATAAGCATTGGCATTTTTCTCGATATAACTGCCGCCGGTATTTTCATTATTGGTTTCCAGTGCTTGCAAAACCTCGAGAATCGTAAGGTTTGCCGCCCGCAATTTTTCGGGATTGACCGCCACTTCATATTGTTTGACAAAACCGCCAAAGCTATTGACTTCTACAATGCCCGGGGTACCGGCAAGCTGGCGGCGGACGAGCCAATCTTGAATGGTGCGCAAATCGGTAGCCGAGTACTTTTTTTCAAAACCTTTTTGGGGGTGAATGACATATTGATAAATCTCGCCCAAGCCGGTGGTGATAGGTGTCATTTCGGGTATGCCCATTTCGGTGGGAATATCCACATTTTTGATTTGTTCATTTACCAATTGTCGGGCTAGGTACAAATTCATTTCATCGGTAAAAACTACCGTAATGACCGAAATCCCAAACCGCGAAATGGAGCGTATTTCTTCCACATTTTGCAAATTTGCCAATGCCAATTCCAAAGGGGCAGTAATAAATTGCTCAATCTCTTGTGCTGAAAAGGCAGGAGCTTTGGTAATCAGTTGGACTTGGTTGTTGGTAATATCGGGGACGGCATCAATCGGAATTTGGGTAAGGGAAATACCCCCCCAAACTATCAATGCCAACGTAAATATCCCTATCAATAATTTATTGTGAATGCTAAAAGCAATGAGCTTATCTATCATTAGATTTTCGAATTTTAAAATTTTTGAACTTTCAATTTTTTTATAAAAAATTGATTATCAGTATTTTATGTGGAAATTAAGGTTCTTCACAGCAATTCCCACTATGGATAAGTGCTTGATTATCAATGATTGATAAAATTTTTATTAAATTGTAAAACTCTGATAATCAGACAGTTATAAAAAAATTAGTTAGCCACATTTTTAATCCCTTGATAATCAATAAGTTAGATGTGTCAAAGTGGGAGTTGCTGGGTTCTTCAGTACTTTTCAGAAATTGTTTAGTTTAGAAGTTGTCTGAAGTTACCTAGGAACAAGAAAAAAATAATGCGTACAATATTTTTTGGTAATATATTGATTGTCAAGTAATTACAAAATTATTCATTTTACATTATTCACTATTCATTTCTTACACGTGCAGGCTAGACAGCCCGTGTTACAATTTTCTTGAAAAAGTGTGAAGATTATCCAAATATGTCTAACTATCTGATAATCAATATATTAATCAAAATTTATGGGAGTGAGAAATACAGTTTAGATAACTTTGGGGGGCTGATGCAAGGATTTATCCTGCAAAAAAGTGTAGTTTTGAGTATAAACTGCTTTGAACTCGGGATAAAAAGGCTTAATGCTCAACGTTGGAGGTTCGTAGTGAGGCACTACAAAATGAAAAGGCACACAAAGATTGTGATTGTGTTTTTGCAAAGGCAGTTTTTCGTGGTCTTGGTCGGAATGATTTGCTGAGTTATTGTTAAAATAATGAATCTTCAGAAAATCCCAAAAACTCAAATCGGCGTGTTCGCTTTGGTAATGTTGTACCAAAAAAGGGATTTTGTACAATTCTTCTATATCGCTTTGGGGAAACAAACTCCCCCAAAACAACAAATTTGCAAGCAATATAGAGATAAGGGCTTTCATTCTATCTAATCAACACGCAAAGATAAAAATTTGGTTCAGAACTGTAGGATTTTGGGCTAATTTAGAAAAAGTATAAATGAAGGCAAATATTTTGATAAATAACTGCCTTAGATTGTCAAGCTGAAAAAAAAGGCTGAACTTTACATTTATTTTTAAGTTGATGTAAAAAATCATAACTCATTGATTATCAGATAGTTACAAAAAATTAAATTCAAACCCTCAAAATTCTCTCGATGACGGTTGTTACCTATAAATAGTGGAGATAGATTGTTAAATTTAATTTAAAATTTTTTTTTGACTTTCATTTTTAAAAAACTTATCCGACTTTGGCTCATTTGAAAATTGAAATATTAGCCCCTCATTTCGCAATGATTATTTATACAAAACTTTTCTCAAGACTAGGAATGGCTTTCATTAGCCAATTTTTTTTGATTTTTTGCTTACCGGCTCAAGATTTGCTCACGCTGGAGCAAGCCATTGAGCTTACAATGAGCCAAAACTTTCAGGTGCAAATTGCCAAAATGGATCAACAAATCGCCCTCAATAACCAAGATAGAGGAGTAGCCGGTATGTTGCCGACTATCAATGTGGGGGGAGATTTGAATGGGAGTATTGTCAATTCGGTACAACAATTCTTGACCGGCGACCCGCGCCGCTTTACCTGGGCAAGAAATACCAGCCAAACAATTGGTGTAAACGCGGCTTGGGTCGTGTATAATGGCAAAACCCGTAGCAATACTTATCGTTTGTTGGGGATTAACCAAGAAATCAGTCAGTTGAATGTCCGCAATCAGATGGAAATTGCTTTGAATAACGTAATGACCAATTATTATGACATTGTGCAAAGAGTGCAAACCTTGAAAGTATTGACCCAAAACCTGAATGTATCGAGCCAAAGAGCGCAGGTTGCCAAAGAACGCTACGAGTTGGGAGCTTTTTCCCGAATGGATTGGCTACGGGCGCAAGTAGATTTGAACAACGACAGTGCGGCAGTTATCAATCAAAAACAAAGTATATGGGAAGCCAAAATCACCCTCAATCAATTGCTCAATCGCGCACCCGATTTAGATTTTGCGGTGGCGGATTCTATTCCTTTGGCGCAGGATTTGGATTATACCGAACTCAAAAACCAAACCGGCAGTCGTAATACCAACATTCAAACTGCTCAAAAACAAAGACTTACCTCAGAACTCAGCCTGCAAATCGCCAAAGGCAACCGCTTACCGGTCGGAACCTTGAACGTAGGCGCAAGTGCTTTCAACTCAAGGTTTGGGGCAGGATTTTTGGTTTCTAATCGAAACGTAACGACCAATGGGGCGTTGTCGCTGGTGTTGCCACTCTACAACGGCTCGATCTTTCGGCGGCAAATCGCCAATGCACACATTGGTATCAAACAAGCCGAAGAAACCATCAAATTTACCCAAAATCAAACCCTTGCAAGTTTTGAAATTGCTTACCGCGACTATGAACGCACCAAAGCCTTGTATGATTTGGAAAAATATAACAACCAAGTTGCCCAGCAAAACCTCGAGATTGCCCTAGAACGTTACAAACTCGGTAGCCTCTCTACGATTGATTTTAGAGATGTGCAACAAATCGCCGTAGCCGCCGCCAACCGCCTGATTGGGATCCAATTTCAGCTCAAACGCAACGAAATCAATTTGTTGAGAGTAAGTGGAGAATTGATAAAAAAAGTGGAGTAAAAAGAAGATGAAAGAATATTTTTTTTAAGATGCTGATAATGAGGTATTTATAAATATTTTGGTTCTTCCAACTTTTTAGCGTGTGCTTGCCTGTGGGGACACAGGCAAGGGCATAGAATTAGGTTGCCTGTGAGGACACAGGCAACGGCATTAGTAAAAAGAAGATG
>JALONJ010000260.1 GCA_025455045.1 Microscillaceae bacterium
ATTTTATTTTTAAAATAATTGATGATTTGTCAAAAAAAGCGTATTTTTACATCATAATTAGCTCATTATCAAATAGTTACTAAAATATTCACGTTAAAAATAAATATTTATGAATGAAATTTGTAATTTTTGGAAAAAAAGCGAAACTTTCATTCCAAACCCCGCCAAAATACTTTAACTTTGTTGTAAATTTGTAATCATTTGATTATCAAGTATTTACAGTGAAAATTACCTCAAACCTAAAAAAATTAACTTTATGTCCACCAAAGAAGATAAAATTACAGATTTCGAAAACGAAATTGACGAACTCACCAAGCAACGCACCGCCGTATTTAATCAATGGGTCAGTGTAGTAAAACGCAACGAGCGCGAGACCGAACTCAAAGGGGAAGAATCGCCCGAGCTGCGCCAAGAAGCCGAAAATCTATTGGCTCAACAGCGTAGTATCAGCAAAAAAATTATGCAATTGATTGATAAAATTGATAATTTGAGCGTTTGATATTTGAAACCCAACCTTTTTGAATTGCTTGTTGTATGTCTAAAAATATATTTGTGGGTGTGTTGTTTTTGGTTTTGAATGTTCCGATTCAAGCCCAAAGCGGGTATGCGCAAGACAATTTTCAAAAAGGAGAAATAGAACTGCATTTAGGCGATTTTAAGGCGGCAATTCAGTATTATTCTACTGCCATTGCCGCCCACCAAGGCTACGCCGAGGCTTATTATTCGCGGGGCAAAGCCCATTTATATCTCCAAAAATACCAAGCCGCCGTTGATGATTTTTATACCCTGACTCATCTCAAACCTCAATACGCGCCGGGTTATTTTTATTTGGGGGCTATCTTTTATCAAGTAGCCGATTATGAGCGCGCCGCCAAGTTTCTGAACGATGCTATTCGTCTTGATTCCAATTATGCTTTGGCTTATAACTATCGCGCCGAAGTCCACAAAGAGCTGGGGCTCAGTACCTATGCCTTAGAAGATTATTCGCGGGCTATCCGCCTTGCGCCCCGCGAATCGGTCTTGTATTTTGGACGGGGCAAGTGTTATGTCAATTTTAATCGCTATACCGAAGCCATCAATGACTTCAACAAGGCAATTATCCTTGAGCCTCGACAATTGATTTACTACCAACACCGCCTCGAAGCCAATTATTTAGCTCAAAATTATGCGGCAACTGCCCAAGATTTTGAATACCTCAGCCAAAACGACTCTAGAAACATACCGCCTCATTACTATCATTTGTACGCGCTCAGTCAAGCCCAAACCCAACAGTATCAGGCGGCGGTAGTGGCAATGGAGCAAGTTTTGAGGTATTATCCTTCGCAAGCCGCCTTGTATGAAGAACGTGCCGAATATTATCAAAAACTTAAAAATTATCCCCTAGCCATTGTCGATTATCAAAAAGCCGCCACTTTGGACACCAATCGGCATAAATATTCTGCCAAGATTATCGAGCTTTATGAAATGGTCGGCGATTGGCAACAAACCATCACTTATTTAGATGCACTGTTGCAAAGCAATCCCCAGCAAAGCGAGTTTTGGTATCGGCGGGGGCTGGCTTATTGGCAATTGAATGATAAAAAAAGAGCCAAATCTGATTTTAACGAAGCCCTCAAATTAGGCTTCCCCAAAGATAAAATGGATAAAAAAGCCGCAAAAATGCTCAAAAAGACCAAATAATCTATTGTTTTTTGTTGGGTTCGGGCTTACCAATAGTTTGGACAGTTTCTAAGCCCCCTGCCCCCGGAGGGGGTTCTTTTTCTAGTTATTTGCTAAGTGCTTGATTATCAGCTAGTTATAAAAAATATTTGAAATACCATAACTAACTGATAATCAAGTACTTATAAAAAATGTCCGAAGTATTGGGCTTACACAAGTTATTACAATTTTTGGTATTCAGAAAACAGTAAAAAGAATCTCTGCCACTTTTCAGGAAAAATGTAACGCAGGCTGTTAGCCTGCGCGCGTAAATGAGTTTAGGCTTAGAAGAAAGCGAGAATTTCCTGAAAAGTGGTAAAGATGATTATCAATGATTTACAATATTCGAATCCTGAGTGTAATGGGATTGCCCCGCAAATCTAATTTCATTTTTTTTCGTTTAAATGACAATTGCAATGTAATGAATAGGGAATGATGAGTAGTGAATGATGGAGCAAGAAAAAAATAATCATTTACCCACATTTTTAACTCTTTGATAATCCGCCAGAGGCAGACACGGTCAATGAGTTGTATGTGCCAAAGTGGGAATTGACATGATTCACTATTCATTCTATATTATTCACTATTCATTCTACATTATTCACTATTCATTACTAATCAATAATCTAACTAATTTTTTGTATCAAACAGCCCAAACTTAAGGACTAAAATAGAACCATTATGCTTAAAAAAAATGCGTTTTTTCTGATACTCTTTTGTTTTTTGATGACCCACGTCGAGGCTCAAAACAACAAGGCAATCAATACCCACCTCAAATTTGCCAACGAAGCCACCAAATATGTAGAAGGGGTGATGGATTGCTTGAAAAAAGCTTTTGACAGTTTTGAACGCTACAAAGCGCAAAAAGCCAAAAACCGCGAGCCGCAAATGGGCTACGCCGGCAATTTTAAATGCTCGCCCCAAGTCGAGGAGTATTACTACCAAGAGGCTCTCAAAGCCAACTTGCCTGCCCTCAATCCGGCTACTCAAGCCGTTTGGGAAGCTTTGGCAAAAATAGACCAACAAGCCAAACAATTAGAAATATATGTGCGCTTGGAAGAGTACAAAACCGACTGGGCAAAAGGTGAAAAAATGATGAATGATTTACCTGCCTTGTTCAAAGATTATCGCCTCAAAATCAAGGACTTATTTGCCGTTGCCCAGCGCAATCGCCGCCCGGCAGTAGGCAATTATGCAACCGCAGAAACTCAATTAAATACAATTTTGGGGCGAGAAGCCCAGCTTTTGGAGGCTTGGAATTTCAATTTTAATGACCAAATAGGCACCGGCTGGATTACGGATTTGATTGGTAAAAATACCCTTGAAAATGATGAAATATTGCGCAAAACAACCAAATCAAATTTGCCTTATCCGGCAAATTCATTTTTTGACAGTTGTATCGATGGCTTGCGCCAAATGCAAGACACCAAACGCGATGGCTTAGACAAGTACAATGTAGAGGCGCGCCTGAGCGATACACATAGCAATTGGGTGTATATGACTTTGAAAAATTATTACAACGGAGTTTTGGTTTCGTTTTTCAATACTTTGAGCGAGCAATCAGGTAATAGTATTTTATATGCGCCTTATTTTGTTCCCAACTTTGAAATCAAAACCGAAGCCAAAAAGGTAGAAATTTTGGTCAAACCTTTTCAAGACAAACCGCGCCCTGATTTTAGCCTAAGTAAGCAATCTGCCCCAATTGCAAGGAATGTTTTACAGGCTTTGAATAATTATCTCGATTTTATCAACGAAGCCTACCGTTTGAACAAGCCTTTGATTTGGAGCTTACGCAATTATCAATCATCTGCCAATTATATCAAAGAATCGGGGCGCAAGTCTTCGCTCTCGCTCCGCAACGAAAACTACACCGTACCCAAGTCATTTTATCAAAAAGCCGTTGCCGATAGCAAGTTTTTGCCTGCCGGTGTGCAAAACGCTTTGAATACTCAAGCGGAAGTTTTGTTGAATATTTTGACCGAACTAGAGCAACTCAACGCTGATTTGACCCTTCATACACTTGAAAAAAAGTATGAAAAAGACAATTTGAAGCACTCGGACGAAGCATTGGCAAGGTTTAAAGTAGTGCTGGAGGCTTTTGATGAGAAAAAAGAACAGCTTTACAATGATGTCCGCAAAATTGCCGAAGCCTACGCGCCAATTGCCGGTTCGTGGACTACTTCGGGCAATGCCTTGCTCAAAAACTCGGATTTGAGCAAAGACATTACCTTTACTGCCCGCGATTTTTTTAAGGGTAAGTCCACCACTACGCCCTCCGAAAATCAAATAGCAAGCCTTGAGAGCGATTATAAAAACCTGATTATCAAGGAGTATGACAATATGAAAGGCATTGAACGCATTGGGCGCAACCACGGCTTATGTCCGTACAATCCTTATGAAGACATACCCAACTATGCCAAGACCTTGGTGGAGAAGACCCGCAAGTTCGAGACCCTCGCTAAACCCAATAATGCTTATAATCGAGAACCTTACAATGATTTTGTGTATTTGCACAATGAAATTATTGCAGAATATAATCGATTTACCGAAATCTCAACTACCGTTCCACTCTTAAAAAATGTGTATCAGCCCGAAATATTTTTGCGGCAAGCCCCCAAAACCAAAACTCCGCCTACCGAAACTCCAGTCGAAGAACCCGAAATCAAACGCGAAGACGAAGACCCTGAATATTTGAAAACTATGACGGGCTATGCCACCAATAATCTGGTGTTTTTGTTAGATGTTTCGTCCTCAATGAATGCCCCCGAAAAAATGCCTTTGTTGAAAAAATCTATCAAATATCTGGTGAGCATTATGCGCCCCGAAGACGAAATATCATTGGTGATTTATTCGGGCAATGCTCAAGTAATTTTGGAGGGAGTTTCAGCCCAAAAAACCGAAAGAATTTATCGGGCAATTGACAAGCTGGAATCACAAGGCAAAACCAACGGCGAAGCGGGCATTAGATTGGCTTATGAAACGGTAGAAAAAAATTTTATTGAAAAGGGCAACAATCGAATTATTTTGGCAACCGATGGGGAGTTTCCGATGAGTGAAAAAACTTTAAATTTGGCAAGTGAAAAAAATCAAAAAGATATTCACCTCACCGTTTTCAGTTTTGGTAAGTTGGAAAAAAGATTTGAAAATCTTATCAAACTGGCGCAACAAGCGCAGGGCAATTATGAACATATTACCGAAGAAAATGCCAATTTGAAACTCATCAAAGAAGCGAAAGCAAAAAAGGCTAATTAGTTGATAATGAGATAGTTATATTTTTATTTCTTAGCAAAACTTCGGCAAAGTTCACAACTTTGCCGAAGTTGCTTACATATTTCTAAATTTTAGATTGTCGAACTTCTCGAACTTCGGCAAAGCTCACAACTTTGCCGAAGTTGCTTAAACAATTGATTACTTGTATTTTTTTCCCCATCTCACCATTCCACCATTTCACTTTCGCCAATTTGCCACAAAAACTACCAAACCCAAGAGGCTAAAACCGGCAGAAACCAAAAATGCCCACTGACTTCCCCAAGCATCCCAAATAGCTCCCATCAACAGCGAGGCAGGCAGCAAAGCCAAACCCGAAGCAGAATCCAAAATACCATACGCCCGCCCTCTTTGTGATGAGCCAACCAAATCAGCTATGTATGCCTTACTCACGCCTTCGGATAAGCCATAATGAACCCCAAACAAACCAAATAAAATCCAGATTGCCTCTATGGAATCGAAGTACGCAAAACCAAGATAAATCAAGGCATAATATAAAAATGAGACTGCCAAAACTGATTTGCGCCCCACATAATCGGACAAACGCCCCAAAATTGGCGAACTGATTGCGCACACCAAATTATAAATTGCCCATAATAAAGGCATCATAAACCATTCTATGCCCACTTCTTGTGCCTTTAAAAGTAAAAAAGCATTGGACGAATTGCCCAAAGTAAAAAGCGTAAAAGCCCCAATAAACCACCAAAACGCCGGATTTTTAATTTTTTCAGTATGAGAGCTAATAGCTTGATTATCAATACTTTGTGAATTATTTTCTTGCAAAAAAGGAATAAAAAACAAAGCCAATATCGCCGGAATCAAGGCATACAAAAACACTTGCCGTACTTGCCCCATAGTTGCCGACAAAATCCAAAGAGCCAACAAAGGTCCCAAAAGCGAACCCAGCCTATCCATTGCGCGGTGAATCCCAAAATCGCGCCCTTTTTTATTTTGCGCAGCCGAATCCGCAATCAAGGCATCGCGGGCGGGAGTGCGCGTGGCTTTGCCGAGGCGGTCAAGTAGTTTTACGCCCAACACACTGCCCCAAGTAGTGGCTACATACAAGATAGGGCGCGAAATGGTGGATAATCCATAACCCAAAAAAATAAACAACTTGCGCTTGCGCCATTTATCGGACCAAGCTCCCGAAAAAACTTTGAAAATAGCCCCACCCGCTTCCGCCAAGCCCTCTATCAGCCCGATAGTCTTTTTATTTGCTCCCAAATCCAGCAAAAAGTTGGGTAATAAAGGATAAATCATTTGACTGGATATATCGGTAAATAATGAAATCCAGCCCAAAAGCCAGATATTTTTTCGTTGAGGTGCAGGGGTTTGATTTTTCATTGATGGTAAATAATTTATTTAATTCATTGATAATCAGGGGCTTAATATATCAATGTTTTTGTAGATTTTGTCGAGAATCCAGAAAAAATAATTTTTTGCCGAACTTATCGCCTTACCACAAAGTTGTATTTTTGTAAATCTAATCGTCATCAGAATGCGACTTCGGTATCGGTACTTGGAAGAAAAGCCCGGCAAAACCTTCAAAATCGGTTGTGTAGGGTGTTTGTTATACATTGTGCTTTTTTTTACGGTGGGCGGACTATTAATTTTAGCCGGTTTCGACTATTACATCATTTTGTCGGTAGTCATTTTGTCAATATTTGCCTTATTTTGGTTCACAGTCCTCTGGTGGGCGCGCCGTGCCGACAAACGCGACAAAGAGGGCAATTGGTGGGAACAAAAGTGATCAACCATCCGATTACTTCAAATCCTACCTGCTTAACGGAAAAATGATAAGTATTTGATTATCAATGAGTTACAAAAAAGCCTTTCTCACCCCATTGAAATCAAAATTGTTACTAATTCATTAAAAAATCTTTGGAAAACAGCTTTGAATGGCTTATTTTGGTTAAAGTTTTGTTAAATCAAAATTAATTTCATTTTACCTCCAAGTCCCTTCGTAATTTTGTATTATGAAAAAAAAGCGAATTATTTATATCATTGCCATTTCAGCTTTGGCTTTGGTGGGGTTGGTTATCTTACAAATCAGTTGGATTAATCAAGCCACCGAATTGCGCCAAGAGCAATTAAAACATCGAATTACGATGGCGGGGCAACGCATTTACCGCAAGCTCTCGCACGACTATACCACTTTGGCGGCTCTCAACAAAAATTTGGAGCATAATGAAGCCAAACAACTTGTATTGAAACTTAATTCGCCCGAAAAATCAGGTATTGACTCTATCCTCAAAGCCGAATTCCGTTATCATCAAATCAATCTGCCTTATACTTTCAAAATTTTAGACAAAACTAATAAAGACTTTGCCCCAAGTTGTAGTTATATGACTGCCGAAAATCGGATTGTTTTTGCGTTGTGTTTAGAAGACCTTACGACCAACCACAAATCCGAATTAAGAATTGAGTTAGCCAATCCCCAACAGTATGTATATGCGCAAATGGGCTGGATGCTAGGTGGCTCGGTGTTTTTTATCGGTTTGGTGATTGCTTGTTTTGGAATGACGATTTATACCATTTGGCAACAGAAAAAAATGTCGGAAATGACTACCGACTTTATCAACAATATGACCCACGAGCTAAAAACGCCTATTTCTACTATTTCTCTGGCGAGTAATATGCTCCGCAAAAAACAAATAACCGAAAACCCCGAAAAAATCATTCACTACTCGGGCATCATTCACGAAGAAAACCACAAACTCCAGTCGCAAGTTGAGCAGGTATTGCGCATTGCCAAACTTGAACGCGGTGATTTTCAATTGAACAAAGAAGAAGTCAATATCCACGATGTGATTCAAAACGCCATTCAAAGCATTGATTTACAAGTAAATACCCGCGGTGGGCAAATCTATTGCTACCTCAATGCCCTCCACAACACCATCAAAGCCGATGTAACCCACTTGACCAATGTTGTAGCCAATTTGTTGGACAATGCCAATAAATATTCGCCTGAAAATCCCCAAATTGTCATCAGTACGCACGACCGCGAAGACGGGGTGGTGATTTCGGTAGAAGACAAAGGAATTGGTATGAGTAAAGATAAACAAAAATACATTTTTGAAAAATTTTACCGTGTCTCCACCGGCAATGTTCACGATGTAAAAGGTTTTGGTTTGGGTCTGGCTTATGTCAAAATGATGGTCGATGCGCACAAAGGACACATTCATCTCAACAGTGATTTGGGCAAGGGTAGCCGTTTTGATATTTTCTTGCCCTATAGTGCCTAAGGCTGGTAGCTGATAGATACTGCGCTATTGAGGCAATATTTCCCACGATAAATTGAATGAGATATTATAATGTATTGATTATCAGTATATTACAAGATAAATTCATAAACCACAAAACAAGTATTTATCATAAAATGCTTATCCCAAAATTCAATCACAAGGAATGAGTATGGAATAAAGTCGTATTTTAGAAGTATAATGTATTAAAAATCAATTAGGAACAAGAAAAAAATAATGTGTACAATATTTTTTGGTAACATATTGATTTTCAGGCAATTACAAAATTATTCATTTTACATTACTCACTATTCATTCTTTAGTTATTATAACTCCTAATTCTTAAGCTAAATGACAATTGTTAAAAAAATGTCAATCTCAGTCGAAAAGTGAACAAATCAGACCAATTTTTCGGTTTAAAGTATAAATAAAATTCAACCATAAAAATCAATTCAAATATATAACTCATTGATAATCAATGATTTAATTATAAAACATTTTAGCTTGGTAAACGTGCAATGAAAAAGGCAAAAACAAAAATTTTATTGGCAGAAGACGACCAAAACCTGGGTATGCTGTTGCAAGATTATTTAGAAATGGAAGGTTTTGAAGTACGGCTCTGTAGAGATGGCGAAGACGGCTACAAGGCTTTTCAAAACGCCCACTATGATATTTGTATTTTAGATGTAATGATGCCCAAAAAAGACGGTTTTTCGTTGGCGAAAGACATTCGCAGTCAAGACAATACTATTCCGATTTTGTTCTTGACTGCCAAAGCCCTCACTGAAGACAAAATTCAGGGCTTCCAGATAGGGGCAGATGATTATATTACCAAGCCTTTCAACGAAGAAGAGTTGGTCTATCGTATCAAAGCCATTTTGAAACGTACATCTATTTTGCAAAGCAATGAAGAAAAAATCCTTAAATTGGGTAAATATACCTTCGACTACGAAAAACAAGAACTGATTTTTGGCAAAGAAAACCGCCGCATTACCTCCCGCGAAAGCGAAATTTTGCGCCTTTTGATTCTCAAAAAAGACAATGTCCTCAAACGTGAAGATGCCTTGATTGCCATTTGGGGCGAAAACGATTATTTTCACGGACGTAGCTTCGACGTATTTATCACCAAACTTCGCAAATACCTCAAAAATGACCCCAATTTGCGCATTGAAAACATTCACGGTGTAGGTTTTATGCTTACAGATAAACCTTGAAATGAATGGTTTGCCAAGTTTCTCATTGAGGAAGTAGATATTTGAGAACCGAATAATCAATCAAAGTCTTAAATTCATAACTAATTGATTATCAATTAGTTAAAAAATATTGAAAGCAAAAGCGGCAAGGTGGAAACATCTTGCCATTTTTTTATAACTATTTGGTAATCAATCAGTTGTACTAAACAAGAAATCATTATTAATACTGTTATACAACTCTATTTTCGCGCAAAGACACCAAGGCGCAAAGTGTTGATCATCAAGCACTTAATTCTATTGGTTGCTTAGTGATTTAAAAAAATGTATAGCTGTATTATCACTATTTTGATAATTCAAATCCTTAATTCCCAATTCCCAATTCTTAATATGGAATCCCACATTACCCACCGTTTTATTGAAGTCAATGGCGTACGTTTGCATTTAGCCGAAGCCGGTGAGCCTTCTCAACCCTTGTTATTGTTGTTGCACGGATTTCCTGAGTTTTGGTATAGTTGGAAAAACCAAATCGAGTTTTTTGCTCAACAAGGCTTTCACGTAATAGCCCCCGACCAGCGAGGCTACCATTTGAGCGACAAACCTCGCGGTATTTGTCAATATAATTTAGATGTTTTGGCAAAAGACATCATCAGTATTTTAGACCACGAGCAAGTTGCGCAAGCCTATTTGGTAGGACACGATTGGGGGGCGGGGGCGGCTTATTGGGCGGCTTTGCGGTATCCGCAACGATTTTATAAATTGGCTATTTTGCAACTTCCCCACCTTGTAGCGATGCAAGCGTATCTAAAAACCAATCCCGAAGCACGCAAAAAAGCTTCTTATTTATACTTTTTTCAATTGCCGTTTTTGCCCGAGTATATGCTTGGGCGCAACAATTACCGGCGATTGCGCCACGCCCTTACCAAATTTAGCCGTAAAAATACCTTTTCGGAGGCGGATTTAGCCGAATATCAAGCGGCTTGGCAACAAAAACGCGCCCTTACGGGTATGCTCAATTGGTATCGGGCTTCGTTTCGTTGCCCGCCCAAAATTCCGGATGATGTTTCCATTCACTTGCCTACTTTGGTTTTGTGGGGCGAAAAAGACTTTTTCTTCGATAAAGAAGTAATGGAAGTTTCGCGCCAATATCTGCCGCAAGCCGAAATTATTTATTTCCCCGAAGCCACACACTGGATTCACCACGAATACCCCGATGAAGTCAATCAAAAGTTAATGAGTTTTTTGGTAAAATAACGTGAATATTTTTATAACTAATTGATAATCAACTAATTATAATGTAAAAAATACATTTTTTCGGTAAATTATAAATTATGTTTAAAATAAA
>JALONJ010000261.1 GCA_025455045.1 Microscillaceae bacterium
TATAAGAACCTCATTATCAATGTTTTATGTAAAACCCGATTCATAAAAATTCTTACAAATTAAATATTCGTTTAAAATTTCTATAGTGGGAATTTCTGGTTCTTTACCCATTTTGAGGAAGTTTTGGCTTTATTCTAAGCCTCAACTCATTTACGCAGGCAGGCTAGACAGCCTGCATTACAATTTTCCTGAAAAGTGGTGAAGAACCTTTAATTTTATCTTCAAACAACTTTTGCCTCAAATTAATCACAAATTCTCGAGGTTGTCAACTGATTTGGTTGGTCAAACAGTCATTTTCAATTTGATTTCGAGTTTTAAAAAATGTTTAAAAATTGTATTTTTCGAAGAATAACTACTACAATCAAAGCTCAATAGTCAATTTTTTCAAAATATTGAGCCGAAATTTTATTCGGTGTAAGAAAAAAAGCATTTTCGCAAAACTTATTTACAGCTTTCCCCGTTGTTTATACTAAATTTGCATTGTGAATGCAGATTTATTATGTTAAACTTAAATTTAAAAAGATGATTGTAGCTGTGTTGTTAATTTTCTTTGTATTTGTATTTTATTTGCAATTACTAAGACTTAAAAGAGGAATCTAAAATTTTATTTCGTTATATTATTTTCAAGACCCCATTTTCCGGTTTTTCGGCGAATGGGGATTTTTTATTTTACAAAAAATATATTGTACTTTTTTGATAACAAATAGCTCAATTTATAGGGCGTATTTCAAATTTATGTTTCAAGACCTCACTCCTGCCCTTCCTGCCGAGGCGGGGAGGAAATCTAAGGAATAAATTTGAAATGCACTCAATTTATCTATTCCTTAGCTCTCCCTTGATTTCAAATCCATTTTTTGGCTCATTTCGGCTTTCAACCATTTCAAAAAAAATATCTCAAGATAGATTTTATTGCCAATATATATATTTTTCCAAGAAATTATTGTACTTCCATAATTTATTCTTAAACTAGAGCCAGAATATCAATACTTTTTCAGGCTTAAATACAATTTTAAATATTAGTGTTCTCCATTCTCAAAATTAAAGAACTATGCAGAAAATCTCTTCATTTTTAGGGTCAATTGCCGTGTTTGTCGGATTTGCCCTAAGCGGATGTGGCGGTGGCACTTCCAGCTCTACTAGCGGCGAAAAAAAAGGCTCGCCCGAACACATCAAAGCCGTAACCGGCGCAGTAGATGATGAAATGCTCAAAAAACAAATGAGCGATTCCAAAAACTGGCTTTCGTATGGCTTAAATTATGCCGAAAATCGGTTTTCAAGTCTCAAGGAAATCACTACTGAAAATGTCAAAGATTTGGGTTTGGTGTGGTCTTATGATTTAGCCGCCGTGCGCGGGGTGGAGGCTTCGCCGATTGTGGTAGATGGAATTATGTATGCCACCGGACCTTGGAGCATCGTATATGCCATAGATGCCCGCACCGGCAAAGAACTTTGGAAATATGACCCCAAAGTACCCAAAAGCTACGGCGAAAAAGCCTGTTGTGATGTGGTCAATCGTGGGGTAGCTTTGTATAAAGGAAAAGTTTTTGTTGCCTCTTTAGATGGTCGACTGATAGCCCTCAACGCCGTCAATGGCGAAAAAATTTGGGAGCAACTTACCGTTGACCAAAGCAAACCTTACACCATCACCGGCGCACCCCGCCTCATCAAAGGCAAAGTGATTATTGGCAATGGTGGCGCAGAATATGGCGTGAGGGGCTACATTACGGCTTATGAGGCGGAAACCGGCAAACAAGCTTGGCGATTTTACTCCGTGCCGGGCGACCCTAGCAAACCTTATGAGAACAAAGCGATGGAAATGGCAGCCAAAACTTGGGATGCCAAAGGCAAATATTGGGAAGCCGGTGGCGGCGGTACGATGTGGGACGCAATGGCATTCGACCCTGATTTGAATTTATTTTATGTGGGTACGGGCAACGGCTCACCTTGGAATCGCCGACATCGCAGTCCGGGTGGGGGCGATAATTTGTTTTTGTCTTCTATTGTGGCTCTCAATCCTGATAACGGAGAATACAAATGGCACTACCAAACCACCCCCGGCGACCACTGGGATTATACCGCCACCCAACATTTGATATTAGCCGATTTGAAAATTGGCGGCAAAGACCGCAAAGTGATAATGCAAGCTCCCAAAAACGGCTTTTTCTTTGTGATAGACCGCACAAATGGCGAATTTATTTCGGCAAAAAACTTTGTCAATGTCAATTGGGCTACCGGCTATGACGAGAAAGGCAGACCCCAAGAAATTGAAGAAGCCCTCTATAAATCAGGGGCTTATGAGGCTATTCCCGGACCTTATGGCGCACACAATTGGCATCCAATGGCTTTTAACCCCCAAACCGGCTTGGTGTATATTCCGGCACAAGGCGTACCGATTGTGATTGAAGATGATAAAGACTGGAAATATAACTCGACCGCTACGGCGGGTCCGCACAATGGCGTGGGCTGGAATACCGGCATATTGGCTTCGGCAGTTCCGCCCAAATCAGTTCCCTTTGGGCATTTGTTGGCTTGGGACCCCATTAATCAAAAAGCGGCTTGGAAAATCGACCACGTAGCCCCTTGGAATGGTGGCGTATTGACTACTGCCGGAAACCTAGTATTTCAAGGCACAGCCGATGGACGAATAGTTGCCTACAATGCCAAATCGGGCGAAAAACTTTGGGAATCACCCACTGGTACAGGCGTAATTGCCGCCCCTATCACCTACGAAGTAGATGGCAAACAGTATGTAAGTATCGCCGCCGGTTGGGGGGGAGTCTATGGCTTGGGAATGGCGCACTCGCCCACCGAAACCCCGGGCAAAGTTTATACATTTGCGATTGGAGGCAAAGAAAAAATGCCCGAATTTGCCAAAGTAGAACAAAAACCTTTGTTAGATGGCATTGAAATCAAAGCCACTCCCGCCGAAATTCAATTAGGCGGTAAATTATACATCAACAATTGCGTGTTTTGCCACGGCGTACCGGGCGTTGGAGGCGGAAGAATCCCGAATTTGGGTTACTCGAGTAAAGAAAAGATCCAAGATTTGGATAAATATGTTTTGGAGGGAGTTTTAGCCGACCGAGGAATGCCCAACTTCAAAGACCGGTTGAAGAAGGAAGATGTCGAAAAAATAAAAGCCTTTATTCAAGTAACTGTGATGCAAGTGAAGCAACAAATGGAAGCAATGATGAAAGCAAAAAAACAATAAAAATCACTTTTTTCTTGCGAAATATGCGCTTTTTTGAAAATTTTAGCAATTGAATTTTGGTGATTCAATCAAAAATATCAACAACAAAACCAGAGCTTAGGCAAATGCTTATCATTTTTGCCTAAGCTCTATGTTTGTAATTTAATCATAAGAACACTTCGTGCTATTTATAACTGATTGATTATCAATTACTTACAATAAAAGCTGCTACTAAACCCTTTTCACAAGTCCAATTTAATGACTTGTTAATCCAAAACCTTGTTTGTCGGGACTTCGTTCCTACCAATAAATAAATTATCTTTGCGATTTAATAATGATTAGGATTAAAATAATGAAAAAAACGATTTTAATGATTGGTTTTTTGGTGGCTTTTTCACAAGTATTGTGGGCGCAAGACCCCAAAGCCAAGGCAGTATTAGATGCCGTCAAAAAGAAATACCAAGCTATTCCGGCTTTCAAGGCTACTTTTATTTATACCATTGACAGCAAAGCCTCCGGCACTTCGGAGTCGCTCAATGGCGAAATCACCCTTAAGGGTTCAAAATTCTACTTAAAACTTCCCCAACAAGAAATAATCACCGATGGCAAAACCCAATGGACTTATTTGAAAGAACCCAACGAAGTGAATGTTACCGATTATGAACCCGATGATGATGAAATCACCCCTGATAAAATCTATACCATTTATGAAACCAACTATGAATATAGCTACGTGGAAGAAAAAGTTGAAAATGGCAAAAAATACCATATCATTGATTTAAAACCCAAAAACAAAAATGCCAATGTCTTCAAAATTCGCCTCAAGGTGGTAAAAGATGCCAATTCTATCAAAAGTTGGGAGATTTTTGAGCGCAATTCTAACCGTTATCTCTATACGATTACCAAGTTTGCGACCGTAACCGTTGGTGATGGTTATTTCAAATACGTACCCGCAAATTACCCTAGCAAGCCCGTTTTGAATGACCTGAGATAACTAACTGACTGACTAGGTCTCGCTTTTGGCGGATTATCAGGGTGTTATAAAATAATCTCTGCTTACCTTAGCTGATTAAAATATTGCTTATCCCTAATGCAGTACATCACTTAAGCATTAGGGTTTTTTTTTGAACAAATTTTGCCTCAAGATGCTTGGAATTTTCAATTAACTTCCACGCAACAAAAACCCAATACCATTGCAATAACTCCCCTCACTCGATTAGAAATCTAAAAAAATTAGTAACTTTGTTTTAAAAATTGTCCGATTTATGCAAAGTTTACCCTTAGGCATTCAAGAGTTTCATAAAATCAGGGAGCAGGATATGCTCTATATTGATAAAACCGAAATCATCTATCAATTGATAAGTTCGGGGGCTTACTACTTCATCTCCCGCCCACGCCGATTTGGTAAGTCCTTGCTAACCAATACTTTGAAAGAGATTTTTTCGGGTAATCAAGCACTTTTTAAAGGGCTTTGGATTGAAGATAAAATTGATTGGCAACAATATCCGATTATTAAAATTGATTTTAGTAAATCCGGTTTTGCGGAACTAGGCTTGCAAGAAGCCCTCATCCAAAAAATGTCCGAAATTGCTGAAGAATATCAATTAACTCTCAAAAATCGCACGCCCGGCTTGATGCTAGGCGAAATCATCGAAAAATTGGGCAAAAAACAACAAGTAGTGATTTTGATTGATGAATATGATAAGCCAATCATTCATTATTTGGAAGACCCTGACAAAGCCGAAGCCCAACGCGATATGCTAAAAAATTTTTTCTCGGTCATCAAAGGCTCGGATTTATACATCAAGTTTTTTTTCTTGACGGGGGTGTCCAAGTTTTCCAAAGTGGGGATTTTTTCGGATTTGAACAATATTTCCGATATTACTACCGTACCGGCTTTTACCACTATGCTGGGCTATACCCAAGCCGAAGTAGAGTATTATTTTGCCGATAGAATTGCGCAATTGAGTCAAACCCTCAAAAAAGACAAAGACCAACTGCTGGCGGCTATCCGCGAGCGATACAATGGCTATAGCTGGGATGCCCAAAACTTTGTTTATAATCCTTACTCGATTTTATCCTTGTTTCAGCACCAAAAATTTGACAATTATTGGTTTGCCACCGGCACACCTACTTTTTTGACCAAATTATTAAAAAAAGGCTTTCATTATGATTTCAAAGATGTATTTGCCGGATATATGTCGCTGGATACCAGCAATTTACAAAACTTGGCTTATGTGCCGGTGCTTTTTCAAACCGGTTATTTGACCCTCAAAGAAGATGTAGGCTATGAGATGTTTCGCCTCGACTTTCCCAATACCGAAGTCCGCGATGCTTTCAATCAGTTTTTGCTGGCGGAGTACATCAATCAACAACCAACTGATATTCAACCGATGGTGTTTCGCTTGTTCAATCACCTAAAAAATGTCAATTTTGAGGAAGTAAGATTGATTTTGAATGCCTTGTTTGCCTCGATTCCCAATGATTATTTTTTGGAAAATCGGGAAAAATATTACCACGCCATTATCTTCTTGACTTTCAGGCTTTTGGGGTATTTTACCCAAATTGAGTTGAATAGCGGACGTGGGCGTTTGGATTGTGTGGTTTTTATCCAAAATCAAATCTTTTTGTTTGAGTTCAAACTCGACAAAACCGCCCAAGAAGCCCTTGACCAAATCAAAACCAAAAATTATTATGCCCAGTTTGTCGGGCAGGGCAAAACCATCTTTTTGATTGGGGTCAATATGACCAGCCAAAGCAAAGAAATTGATGAGTTTTTGATTGAAATGGTTGAGTAACTCTTTATCAAGCCATTTATGTCCATCACGCCAAAGGTTGATAACGATGATTTAAACTCCTAAGGTCAAGTTTATGGTAAAATGCTTTAATTCATAATCATTTGATAATCAATGAGTTATGATTTTTTTAAAATCATTCATACTAAACCCTTTGATAGAATAGTGAATCATTTGTCCACAAATTAACCAAACTAAAAATCAAACAATCAAATTATTTTCTATTTTTACAGCCCATATTGAATCATTTAAAATGCGCCTAATTTTATTGCTATGTTTTGGAGTCTTTGGGTTGCCCAAGGCTGTTGCCCAAAATTATCTATTTCCTATCAATCCGGGCAAAGTGTGTTATCTTGCCGGAAATGTCGGCGAAATCCGCCAACAACACTTTCACGCCGGTTTGGATATAGCCGTAGATATAGGTACTAAAGTGTATTCTTCGGCTGATGGCTACATATCGCGCATCAAAGTATCGCCGTATGGCTATGGCAAGGTGATTTATGTAGTTCATCCACAAACGAATCAACAGACGGTTTATGGGCATCTCAACGGTTTTGGCGAAGGCATAGCCCAATGGGTTCGCAATCAACAATATACCCAAGCGCAGTCCGAAATAGATTTGTTTCTCAAGCCCAATCAACTACCTGTCAAACGTGGGCAGGTCATTGCCTTTTCGGGCAATACCGGCAGTTCGGGCGGCCCACATCTGCATTACGAAGTTCGGACAATGAATGACATTGCGCTCAATCCTTTTGCTTTTGGGTTCAAAGAAATACCGAATGATAATTTGCCGCCAATCATCAGAAAAATTGCCCTCCAGACATTGCAAAGCAAAGCCCGAGTCAATCAACAATTTGGGCGGTTTGAGTTCATACCGGTCAAAATCGCCGCCGGTCAATACGAAATCAAAAACCCGATTCAAGTCAATGGCTGGGTAGGTCTGGAGGTTTTGACCGAAGATATTTTGCAAGGCAGACCGGCACATACCTACGCGGTCAATAAAATAGAAGTAAAACTGGACGGAGCAAAAATATTTGTGGCAGATTTTAACCGAATTGCCCACGAAACCACCCGCAGTATGTATGCCCACGTCAATTTCCCGATAATGCGCCGCAGTGGTAAAGGCTTTCAAAAATGCTATATTGCTGACGGCAATCGCCTCAAAATCAATTATGAAAGCATTGCCGGTAAAGGAAAAATACAAATCAAAGATGAAAAATTGCATACTCTTACTGTCAAACTTTGGGATTCTTGGGGTAATGTAAGCCAATTAAAAATTTTGCTAAAAGGCTCAAAATCAGCCTCTTCTGCGCAGTTTGTACCCGACCGCAGTTTGACCAAAAACACCGTTAGTCATTATATCAGCGAAAATACGCTGGTAATTCAAGGCAATTATTTAAAAAAACAAGGCAAATACGCCATTTTGTCGTTTAATGGTATCAATCAAATTCTACCTTTGGCTTATATGCAAGGCAAACAAGCCATTTATTTGTGGAATTTGCAAGATGGGTTGCCCGATTATGTGGAGGTTGATGGCATTCGCAAGACCTTCAACTTTCGGGCTTTGGTGCCTTCGGAGGTTGATTATGAATACAAGGATAAGAATTTGAAGATTTTTTTTCCTAAACAAGCCTTGTTCGATACCTTATTTTTAGAAACTCAAGTCTGGAAAAATTTTATTCGCCTCAGTAGCAATGAAATACCGCTTTATCAAGAAATTAGCCTAAAAATATTGCCCAATTCGGCTTGGGTAGCCGGCAAAAGTCAGGTTTTTTGGAATAACAGTGTTTTTTTGGAAAGCTACCGACAAGGCGGCTGGCTACACTTCAAAACCCGAAATTTGGGTTTGTTTCAAATGAAGCCCGATATTTCGCCTCCGATTGTCAAACTGCTTAAGCAAGAAAAAAACAAAATAAGTTTTAGTATCCGTGATGATTTGTCCGAAATCAGTAGTTTCACAGCCACGCTCAACGGCAAATTTTTGCTTTTGGACTATGAACCCAAAGCCAATTTTTTGCAAACTCAAACCCAATACCCCAATCAAAATTTGCAAGGCAATTTACTCCTTGAGGTCAAAGACGGAGCTGGTAATCGCCAAATTTTGGCTTTGATACTACAATAAATAAGTTGATAAAAAACACAACTCATTGATTATCAATTAGTTACAAAAATCATCGAAAATATAGAGCCAAACCAATCAAAATCATTGCTAAAGCCAAAAATGCCAGCATTATGGCATTGTAATTGGCACCGCTACGAGGTGATTGGAAGGTTGGGTTCAGGTTAGGCAAATTGCTAGAAAAATTGGTCGACGAATTATCATTGGTCGCTGGCGGAAATTTCACTTGCGCCAATTTATCTTTGATCATTTGTTGTTGCTCCAGTGGTACTTCTGCCAGCGAGTCGTAGGTTTTGCCGTTGACGTGATATTGGGTAAAATTAAAATTCATTTCCGAAGCCCCTTGTTGGGTATATTTTTGCATATTTTCAAAAATATCGGGGATTCCATTGTTGTTTTCATCTTTGAAAAAAACCTTAAACTCTTCGGGCAGTTCATCGAGGCTTTGGTAGGTTTTGCCATTAAATTGAAAAGATTGTTGAGCCATATTTGTTAGGAATTGGGAATTAATAATTAGAAATTAGGAATTATTTAATTGCTTGATTTTCAATCCATTACATTTTCAAAAATATTAATTATTTTGCAATTATGCCTAATTTGGAAACTTGGTTATTATAAAAACTATTTTAACGTGAATATTTTTATAACTAATTGATAATCAACTAATTATAATGTAAAAAATACATTTTTTCGATAAATTATAAATTATGTTTAAAATAAAATT
>JALONJ010000262.1 GCA_025455045.1 Microscillaceae bacterium
AACTCGGAACTAGAAACTCGGAACTAGAAACTCGGAACTAGAAACTCGGAACTAGAAACTCGGAACTAGAAACTCGGAACTAGAAACTCGGAACTATTGATAATCAATTATTATTTTTTTATGCTCAAGATATTTCGTTATACAGGGCTGGCTTTGCTCTTGATTATATTATTGGGTGGGGCGTATGCCACTTATCTGTGGAATAAACCACACCGCGACATTCAGGCTGAAAAAGCTGAAGTAGTTGAAGCCATTGCATTATTCAAAAAATACAGTGAAGCCGAAACCGAAGCCAACCAACTTTGGCTCGATAAAACCTTACAAGTGAAAGGTAAAATTAAAGAAATTTTGAAGAATCAAACTGATATTCCGGTGATAATGCTTGATACCAACGACCCTATGGGTAACATAAGCTGCACGATGGACGTTTCGCAAAAAAAATCGGCGGAATCTTTGAAAGTAGGTAGCGAAGTTATGCTCAAAGGCTTGTGTACGGGTATGCTGGCTGATGTGGTGCTGGTCAAATGTTTTTTGGTCAATCCATAATTCAAATTAATTGTAAAGTATTGATAATCAAGTAATTAAATTCTTATACACATACACGAACAATGGTTCGTGTAACTCATAATTATAATTTTTTTTTAATATTTCGTAAGTAATTGATTATCCTCCAAAGGCGGACACAGTCAGTTATTTGTAGAGCTATTCCCATTTTCTATTTATTGAATTGTAAATCCATAATTCTGAATCTGTAAAAAAATGCTATTGAAAAAACTGCTTTATTTATTGATTTTTGGTGGTTTTGTGGCGAGTTGTGCCAGCGAAACCGAAGAAGAACTCTTGCGCAACAGTTTGATTGGTTGTGATACTACCGATGTAAGCTATGTGCAAGACATCAAACCGATTTTGCAAAGCCATTGCTACCGTTGCCACGCTACCGACATTGCCACCGCCGGTATCGTAGTCGAAGGCTACAACAATGCCAAAGCCCTTGCCCAAACCCTCCGCAATGGACAAAATGTATTGGTTGGAGTTACGGCTCACCTGCCCGGTTTTTCGCCAATGCCCCGCAATGCCCCCAAACTTTCGGCTTGTGATATTCTCAAAATTCGCAAATGGGTCGAGGAGGGGGTAAAAGATAATTAAATCATAACTAATTGATAATCAAATATTTAATAATGAAAAAGCTGTTTTTAATTACCTTGTTAATAAATTTACACGCCGGTGTGTGGGCGCAAAAATACTTTACCAAAACCGGACATATCTCGTTTTTTTCCAAAACTTCGGTCGAAAACATTGAAGCCCACAACCAACAAGCCTCGTGTGTGTTGGATTTTGCCACCGGCGAACTCCAATTTCAAGTCTTGATGAAGGGTTTTCAATTTCAAAAAGCCTTGATGCAGGAGCATTTTAACGAAAATTATGTCGAGTCGGCAACCTACCCCAAGGCAGTTTTTAAAGGTAAAATGAAAAACCCCGCCACCGTCAATCTCAATCAAGACGGGGTTTATACTCTAGAAGTAAGCGGTGAATTGCTTTTGCACGGCATCAGCAAGCCCCTTACTACGCAAGCCACCATTGAGGTAAAAGCCGGTAAAGTATATGCCAAAGCCCAGTTTAACACCAAACCCAAAGATTTTAACATCAAAATTCCCTCGGCAGTGCGCAACAATATTGCCGAAACCGTAGCCATCACCGTAGATGCCGTTTGTATGCCATATACTAGATAAGGAATTAAAAATTAATAATTAAGAATGAGAGATTACATAATTATACTGATTATTCGCCAGAAGCGAGATGCAGTCAAGTAGTTATATATTTATTAAATGTGTAACTTATTTTGTAATCATTCCTAAAACAAAAATATTTCAAATTTACTACCTAATATCCTCCTCTGTATTTCTCCCGAGGCTTCGGCGGGGTTGGAGGGAGGCTTCCCATTAAAAAAAACTAAAACTTATGAAATACATTTTATACATCTTGTTGGTTATCAATACTTTACCAATTATGGCTCAAGAAAATGAGCTGGATAAAATTCTTGCGGAAGGCGACTCGGGTGGCAAAAACAAAGAGTACATAGAGGCTATATTCAAAGGTACTCGCCTCATCAATGGGCAATCTGCCAAACTTACCCATCGCGGCGTATTACAATTTATGATTTCGCATCGTTTTGGGCGGCTCAATACAGGTATTTCGGAGTTTTTTGGCTTAGATGATGCCACCATTCGCTTAGGTTTGGATTATGGCATTAGTGATGTCTTGCAAATAGGAATTGGGCGCAACTCTTTGGAAAAAACCTACGATGCTTACTTCAAGTGGGCTTTTTTGCGCCAAAGTAAGGGTAGTCGGGCAATGCCGTTTACGGCGGTTTTGTTTAGCAGTATGGCTATCAATGGCTTAACTTTTTCGCAACCCGAGCTTGAAAACAATTTTAAAAGCCGAATTACTTATACTTATCAATTGATTTTGGCGCGCAAATTTAGTGAGCGATTTTCGTTGCAAGTTTCGCCTACTTTGCTACACCGCAACTTGGTGGCTACTCGACAAGATCAACACAATGTAGGGGCTTTGGGTTTCGGCGGACGCTACAAGCTGACCAATCGTTTGGCTCTGGTGGGCGAATATTTTTATGTATTGCCGGGCAAAACCGCCGACGATTTTCGCAACTCCTTTTCTTTGGGTTTTGATATCGAAACCGGCGGACACGTGTTTCAATTGCACCTCACCAATTCGCAAGGAATGATTGAAAAATTCATTATTCCCCAAACTACCGACAACTGGGGAAGCGGTGATATTTATTTTGGCTTTAATATTTCTCGAGTTTTCGACTTGAAAAAAAGAAAAAGCCCCTAAACCCCCAGAGGGGGGAGTTAAATTTTTGAAATTTCAAATTTCTGAATTTTTGAATCTGAATAGCAATTTATTAATAGCAATACTTCGGATAGTTTTTATAAGTAATTGATTATCAGCTAGTTATGCTATTTTAAATACTTCTTGTAACTGGCTGATTATCAAGCACTTAACAAAAAACTCGGAAAAGAACCCCCTCCGGGGGCAGGGGGCTTAGAAACCAGAAACTGTCCGAACTATTCTAATAGTTTAAAAACAAAACAAACAATTAATTGATATAAAATACTGATAATCAGATATTTATATAATTCCCAATTCGTAATTATTAATTTTCTTAACCTTTAAATTTTATGAAAAAAAATCAAATTCTTAGCTTGGTTTTTCTGACATTTTTGGTTTTAGCGTGGGCTTGTGGGGGCGGTGATGACCCTGCACCTACCCCCAATCCACCCACTACGGTTGCCCCGAGCAACTTAGTATATAGCACCAATAACCTTACGGCTTGCACCGGCGAAGCCAAAAACTCGGTAACGCCGACCATTACCGGCACACCCGCGCCTACTTTTGAGGCTACCGTAAACCCTGCCAATGCCGGTATTACGATTGACAATGTAACCGGACGCATTTTGGTAAGCACTACCGCCACTGCCGGAAGTTTTAAAGTAAGCGTCAGAGCGACTAACTCGGCAGGAAATCAAACTTTTAATGATGTTTATACCGTAACCATTACTAGCCCCGACCCCAATGGGGTCAATTTTGACCAAGAAGTGCTTACGCTTGTTACCCAAAACTGCGCGCCTTGCCACGTAGCCGGCGGCAGCCAAACCCGCAAATGGGACGATTTTAATACGGCTCGCTCAGGTATCAGTAGTATGCTTACCCGAGTAGAGAATGGAACTATGCCTCCAAGTGGCAAATTGAGCGATGATAAAATCAAAGTTTTGCGCGACTGGGTAGCCAATTGTTTGATAAAATAAAACTGACTCAATACAATACTTCGGGCAGTTTTTATAAGTAATTGATTATCAGCTAGTTATGTTATTTCAAATATTTCTTGTAACTGACTGATTATCATATACTTAGTAAATAACTCGGAACTAGAAACTAGAAACTGTCCGAACTATTGTCAATAAAATTAAGTAGTTTATTTGGCAAACTTCGGGTGAAATATTTTTGCTCGAAGTTTTTATTTTTATTGAATTACAAAAAAATAACCAATCATTAGCTAAAACATTGATAATCAATAGATTAGCCAATCATTGGTTAGGCAGTTTTATGAGGGTACTATTAGCTTGCTTCTTGCTGGTTGCCACCGCCAGCCCAATTAAAAAAGCGTAAAATAAGGAATAAAATCCCGCCCAAAATGGCAATAAAAATCAGCTTTTTCAAAATCCAACCGGTAAAATTGAAAGCCAAATAGAGCATAAACATCAATAGAGCCAATTTCAAAACACTTTTCATAGGATTATACAGTTTATTGTTTGACAATTCTTTTTTTAATTTATACGTAAGATACCTGTTATTGTTTAGTTCTATGTCAAACATAGTACTATTTTTTTTAATTCGCAAATTAAATTTCATTTTTTTTGTAAAAAATCACTTTTTATCATCATTTTGGAATTAGGAATTATTCAAACCCTAAGCCATTGCTTGTGTCCTCACAAGCAACCATTGCGCCCTTACCTGTGAGACACAGGCAAGGCTGATCAGTACTTTGAATTAGCCCACCTGCCCTGTAAGGGTTTGCCTTTAGCACATTTTAAAAACTTGCCCACCTCTGGTGGATTAATACATTCCTAATCAATTAATTCTACTTCGGTACTTTAACTTTTTGAACCACATAGGCACAGAGAAAACATAGAAAAATACAATTTAGATAAAAGGTTTGAGAAAAAAACAGTTTGATTTAACCGCATCTATTTTCCAAAGCACCAAAGTATAATTGATAAGTACTTGATTATCAATGACTTATTAGTTAAGTTTGATTTCATAAATTGCGAAATAAAAAATAATTAGCTTATGGCTTGTTTTTTTATAAAGGTTTTTTAGTAAATTTGAAAAAATATTATTTCTAGCCCGAGTTGCCTCTTACATATATACTCAAAGGGATTGTTAAATAGCCCAAGCAAACCTCAAATCAAATCCAACCCGCTTCAAAAAATACAATAAAAATCATTTATTTACCGTAAGTGTATCAAATCTCTCTTTTTAATAAATTGATAATCAGCATCTTACAAAAGAACATTTTTTTTAGTTTATTGCTCATTTTAGATGCGAACCCCTATTTTGCAAAGCGATTTTGACATTAATACGCTCACTTCTTCGACAATTTACTCGCAAGCCAAGATTCAAAATCGAGGCTTTTTGTGGGTTATCGATAGCGAACAATGGCTGATAAAGCAAGTAAGTGATACCACGAGTATTTATTTAGACCTCGATTTGACCGAAATCATACAACAAGACATTCGGCAATTCAGTTTTTTTTCAGCTTTAGAATCGCATCTCCAAAAAATAGATAACCATCTGATTTACAATGAGTTGCCTCAATCGGTTAGCTTCCCGGAATTGCATTGTCTTCAGCCTTTTTATGTGAGCTTTTATTACAATGCGGCTTATTTGGTTTTGGAATTTGAGCCGGCTTCTGCGTTGGATAGTTCGCTGTTGAGCCAAAGTTTAGACTTTGTCAATCAATTCACGCTTGCGGCTTCGCGCTATTTTACCTTGCCCAAGTTTTTGTCTTGGGTCATTGAGCGTTTAAGAGCCTTTGGCGATTTTGACTATTTGATAGTTTCGCGCTATGAAGCCCAAAACGAATTTGAAGTGGTTGCCGAATGTGGGGCAGACGGGCATTTGTCGTTTTTGGGCTATCGTTTTCAGATGCAAATTGATGCCGATTTTTTCTCGCAGATTTTTATTCAGCAGCCTATTTATTATTTCTCAGATCTAAATAGCCCAGCCGGTTATATGATGGGTGAGCCAATGACAGGGCATTTATTAGACCTCAACTGGGCGCAGTTGCGTTATCCATCGCCTCAGTATGAGATTTTTATGCAAAAGATTGGCTATCGGAGTGGTATTCGTTTGAATATTGTCGTCAAAGGTAAATTTTGGGGAACTATTGAGCTATTCAATCGGGAAGCCAGACCGATTGCTTGGCAAGTACGCCACACTTTGCGTAGCATCGCTTTGATAATATCGGCTAAATTAGATACCAAACTCGATAAGCTGGAAGACGAGGCTCTGGATTTTTATCTTGACCAAGAAAAACATCTGATTCAGCAATTGATTCAAAAAGACCACCCCGAAATGGCTTTTTTGCAAGCCCCTGTCAATTTGTTGAGAATCAATCAAGCTACCGGAGTAGTGTTTCGATTGAATGGGCAAGTGGGGCAATTGGGCAATTCGCCACCTTGGGCATTTGTCGAAAAAATATTTGATTATATTCAAAATAATGTATCCAAACATCGCAAAATATTTTATACCCAATGCCTAAGTGAGCTATTGCCCGAGGCGGGTGAATATGCCCACCTCGCCAGTGGCGTGCTGTTTTTAGAAATCTCGCGCCCTTCTCAAGAGTATATTATGTGGTTCAAGCCCTCAAACGAGCGCAAAACACTTTGGATAACCGAACCCGAACCCAAGGCAAACTCCGTATTTTCACGCTTGCCCTTGCCCATAAAAGTTTGGCTCGAGGTGCAAAAGGCTCATTCTAGCCCTTGGACTTCGGCAGAAATCAAAATTGCCAAAATACTTCGCAATGATTTGGGAGAGTATATGCAATTCAAAAATGCGCATTTGCAAGAAACCAATACGAAACTCCAAGCAGTTTTGACCGCTACCCAACAATTGAACAAAGATTTGACCGAGTCGCGTACGCACCTCAAAGCGATTTTTGACAGTTCAAGCAATTTATATATCTTTATTGGGCTGGATTATCAAATCATTGCTTTCAATCGCTTTGCCGAAAGAGCGATGCTGATTATGGCTCGTAAACCCCTGGAAGTAGGGAAATCAATCCTCGAGTGGGCTAATAATGGACTTTTTCAAGATTTTGAGACTCATTTTACCCAAGCTAGGCAGGGGCGCAAGGTATTGCTTAATCTGAAGATTGAAGCCCGTAAGGATTTTTGGTTCGAGATACAATACTTGCCGGTTTTTGATGCCAAACAACAAATCATTGGCGTTTCTTTTGTCGCCAATGACATTACCGACAAGCGCGAAGCTATTTTGAAAGTCATAGAAGAAAAAGAAAAAGCCAAGCGTTATTTCAGCATCGCTCAAGTGATGATTACTGTATGCGACAAATTTGGCAATATTCAATTGGTCAACCAAAAAGTACAAGATACTTTGGGCTATTCCGAAAACGAGCTAATTGGTAAATATGGCTTAGATATTTTAGTGGTTGGTGAAAAACGAAATGAAATAAAAGCCTTCATCGATAGTTTGGCAAACCAACCGGTTTGGGATAAGCCTTTTTCACTCGAGGACGAGGTCTGGCTCAAGACGCATAGTGGCAAAGAGATATTGGTTACTTTTTGTATGACTACTATTCTTAGCCCGCAAGGTGAATTAACGGGCTTGATAGCTTCGGGGCAAGACATTACCGAAAAACGCTTGGCAGAGCTAAGGCTTGCGCAAAGCGAAGCCAATCTAAAAACGGTATTTGACCACGCCCCCTTGTGGATATTCTCCATTGATACACAATACCGAATTTTGATTGCCAATGAAAGTTTTTTGAGCTATATGAGTCAGTACTTAGCTTATGAGTTCAAAATTGGCGACAATTTGTTGGAAGTTTTGCCAAAGTTTTATCAAAGGCGTGCCACAGAGTTTTTTGCCAGAGCCTTTCAGGGCGAAAACTTCAAAGTGTCGGAATGGAGTATCTTTGGGGAGGCAAGTTTTTTGGAGCGCACTTTTACGCCGATTTGGGTAGATGAGCAAATAACGAGTGTACTGGTCATCACGCGCAATACCACGCAAGAAAAGAAATACCAAGAAGAACTCCTAGTCGCCAAAGAACAAGCCGAAACTATGAACCGCCTCAAAAGCAACTTTTTGGCAAATATGTCGCACGAGATACGCACTCCGGTCAATGGAATCATTGGCTTGGCCCAAGTGATGAAAGAAGAAAATAATTTGGAGGATATTCATTTCTATCTCGATTTACAAATCCAAAGTGGTAAACGGCTCTTGGATACCCTCAACAACATACTCCAACTGTCGCGTCTCGAGAGTGAGACGACCAATGCTTATTTAGATAACATCAACATACATCATCTACTCAAAGAGATATTGCCGCCCTTGCGTAGCTTGGCAAATGATAAAAATATTCAGCTTAATTTTTTGCCTTGTGGCGAAGAAGCTGTCTGTGTTTCGGATACAAAACTCTTGGCGCAGGTTTTGATTCACGTCATTGGCAATGCTATCAAATTTACTGAAAATGGGTTTGTTACGGTGCAAACTTTCGTTCAACCGAACCAAGATTTACAGATAGAGGTGATAGATACCGGTATAGGTATCTCGGCAGAGTTTTTGCCCAAGATATTTAATGCATTTGAACAAGAGAGTAGCGGTATGCAAAGGACTTATGAAGGAGCAGGCTTGGGTTTGACCATTACCAAAAAGTATCTTGATATTCTAAATGGGCAGATTGAAGTCCAAAGCCAAAAAGGCAAAGGCAGTATTTTCAAAATCATATTGCCTCATACCGTCAAATCGCTGACCTAGTGGGTTTATGGCTTGATTGGGAGATTTTTGAAACTGCGAACTCCCTTACTCAATAGTTCGGAAAGTCTCGAGTTTTGGGTTGTTTAATAAGTATTTGATAATCAGATAGTTACATAAAATATTTGATTCTTCAGAATACTGCTATACATTCTTTAGTTCGCCCCTAAGACACTAAGGCACAATTGATTGATTATCAGATACTTAGAGACCTTGTGTCTTGGTGGCTCTAAGTT
>JALONJ010000689.1 GCA_025455045.1 Microscillaceae bacterium
TTAATTATTGAGCATTATCAATTACTACACCAATTAAAAATAATGATAGTTAAGTGATTGATTATCAGCACTTTAAAATTCTGTAGGGAGATTAGCCTCTGAGAGAGGGAATCTAAGGAATAAATTTGAAATGCACCCGAAGAACTTTATTTTTTTAAATTTTACCAGCATCAAAATCTTGGGCTGGCGAGGTTGCCAACATTTTTTGCAACAAAACTTCAGGTTTATTTTCTATCCAAATCAAATCTTGAGTATTGGGAGAGAAAAAGCCTTTTGCCACCGAATTTTCTAAAAATTGAATCAATAAGTCATAATATCCACTCACATTCAAAAGTCCGATGGGTTTTTGATGCAAATTGAGTTGCCGCCAAGTCAGAATCTCAAAAAACTCCTCAAATGAGCCAATTCCCCCGGGCATTGTGATAAAACCCTCGGCAAATTCCGCCATTTTTTGCTTACGCTCGTGCATAGATTGCACAATGTGCAAATCAGTCAAGCCCGAGTGTCCGACTTCGCGCTCCCACAAAAACTGTGGAATAACTCCTACTACTTCGCCGCCATTTGCCAGCACACTGTCGGCAATCGCGCCCATCAAGCCCACGCGCCCGCCCCCATAAATTAAGCGTATCTGATTGGTAGCCAACAACTTACCAAGCGCAACTGCTTCATTTTTGTACTCAATATCGGTTCCCAGACTAGAACCGCAAAATACCGCTAGGTTTTTTAGCATAAGTGAATTTGAATGTTTTGGTAAATAATTGATTAGTGCAATAATTCGGACGCTTTCTAGTTTCTAGTTATTACTAAGTATTTGATAATCAGCTAGTTATATAAAATACTTAAAGCAACATAACTTATTGATTATCCGCCAGAGGCGAGACGTAGTCAAGTATTTATAGAATTTTTATTTGCAAAAGGTGGCTCAAAAACAAACCATTTGACTACTAAGAATCCTAAGAAAATACCCACAAAGTTCACTAAGCTCTTTGTGCTTACCTTGATGAACTTTGTGGTAATATTACTCAATAAATGTAAGTATCTGATAATCAATTGTTTACATCAATGTTTACCAATACAAATCATTTTAAATGATTTCCTAAAATACCCAATTTTATACCGGTATAAACGTTTTCTGCCAACCCTTTTGTAAAATAATTATCATATAAGTAATTGATTATCAATGAATTAATCATAATTTAATAACAACAACAATACTACTATACATTTTTTAATTCGCCACTAAGACACTAAGGCACAATTTATTGATTATCAGTACTTTGCGCCTTAGCGTCTTTGCGTGAATACATCGTGAATACATATTTTGTATAGTAGCATTAACAACAACTTAAGATACTTAAGATACTTCAGCTTCATTCAAACAATTTACCGCTTCTCGGGAAATAAACCCAATAAACCGGCTTCGCTTGCCACACAAACCCCACGCTCCGTGATTAAACCGCCTGTAACCAAGCGTGCCGGAGTAACATCAAAACCATAGTTACACGCCGGACTTTCTTTGGGGGTAAGTAAGACTTTTTCGAGTTGTTGGTTGTTTTCATTCCAACCGTAGATATATTTTACTTCATCTTGGCTACGTTCTTCGATAGGGATTTCTTTCAATCCGTCTCTGATTTCCCAGTCAATCGTAGAAGACGGCAGGGCGACATAAAACGGCACTTGGTTGTCTCGAGCCGCCAAAGCCTTGAGATAAGTCCCGATTTTATTCGCTACATCGCCCACGCGAGTCGTGCGGTCGGTACCCACTATCACCATATCCACCAGTCCGTGTTGCATCAAATGCCCACCCGTATTATCAACAATAACTGTGTGCGGCACTCCGGCTTGCGAAAGTTCCCAAGCCGTTAGGTTGGAGCCTTGGTTGCGAGGGCGGGTTTCGTCGACCCATACGTGAACTTTGATACCTTTTTGGTGGGCTTGATAAATCGGCGAAGATATAGTCCCCCACTCAATACAGCCCAAGCGTCCGGCATTGCAATGGGTAAGAATATTGACCACTTCACCGTTTTTTTGGTGGCTCAATTGCTCAATAATTGGCAAGCCGTGTACCCCAATCATTCGGCAAATTTCTACGTCTTCTTCAATGATGGCATTGGCAGTATGGAAAGCGATTTGGGCTTTTTGCGCCCAACTGTTTCCTTCGTTGATGGCGCGCACTTGTCGTTCAATCGCCCAAAACAAGTTGATAGCCGTAGGGCGCGAATTGCGCAAGTCTTGAGTGGCTTTGGTAAAATACTGCTCAGGATTGGCGGCTTTGGCGGCTTCCAAACAGGCAAAATACATTCCGTAGGCAGCAGTTGCGCCAATGAGCGGTGCGCCGCGTACCACCATTTCTTTGATTGCCCAAACGGTTTGCTCGACGGTTTGCAAATCCTCCACGATAAATTCGTGAGGTAAGCGGCGTTGGTCTATCACTTGGACAGTGCTGGGGTCATTGGCTTTGAGCCAAATAGTTCTTTTATCCGAATATTGCATTGTTTTGTCTATTCAAGGGTTCAAAATCGGCTTTTTTTGACTTGAGTATAAAATTTGCCTGAGCAAATCCTCAAATACTAGCTCTTTCAGATTGCAAATTTAGCTTTGATTTATCAGCTTCAAAAAAAAGAAGCCGTTTTTAATGCTTATTTTTATGTATGTATCTGGTTATCAATGGGTTAGCTATATTTTTAATCGTAGGCATCTTGGAGACGGGCATTCGGTCTGGCTAGGCTTGGAAAAATAACTCAAGTAAGGTATTTTGATTATCAACTTATTATATCGTCAATCAATCAATTAAGCAAGATTAATTTTGTTAGGATTTTGCCGAGTATCCCAAAGAGTCAAAATCTCTATTTTATCGTCTTTGAATTAGTAATAAAGTCATTTATGTTGGTCAATTTTAAAGCGATATATTTTTCCTTCCTCATCAAAAGCTTGATATAGAACTTCATCCGGTTTGACTATTTTCTCGATGGATTCAGCTATTTTGAGCAAATAACTTAATTTGTAGTCATTAAACATCATATAACTCATTGATTGATAGCGACTTATCTACAAATAACTTTACAAAAGGTCTAAAAACTCAGGGTCTGAGGCGGCTAAATTTTTATCGCTGTATCCGCTATCACAACTCAAGGGCAATGGGGCTAGTTCAATACTTTTTGCCCGCAATTTTGCTTTGAATATAACTATCCAAGACATTCAGGTCTTTTTCAAAATGCCCTTGGAAATATTTTTTGGTGAAATGAGCCAAAATTTTATTGAACAATAATTCGGACAGTTTCTAGTTTCTGATCCCCTACCCCGGAGGAAGGGCTGTTAAGTTCTGAATACAACCCCAACCCCTCCCCTTTCAGGGAGGGGCTTCCTGAATCTTCCCCCTCTCAAGGGGAGCTAATCTCCCTACAGAAAAAAGTTGGGAAACGATTGTATAAGTACAAATAAATACAGTATCAAATTTTACTTGTTCATTTTAAGAATTTACCTTTTGAGTTACCAAATATTATT
>JALONJ010000263.1 GCA_025455045.1 Microscillaceae bacterium
CATCCTGCGTGGAACTTTGTGGACTTTTTTCGCTTTTGAGTAAAAGTACAATGTATTGATTTTCAATTAATTACAGAAAAATTCTAAGAGATAACAATTTAACAAAGTTCCACGCAGGATGACGGCTTGGGGAGATTTTGGATTTTCTTTTTAAAACTTTAATTTTTTGTACTTTTTCAATATGTTTCAAAATATTCACGTTAAATTAAATGCAATTTAACGATAACAATTTAAAACCATAACTTATTGATAGTCAGTTTGTTATATGATTTCTAATTCGCAATTATTAATTCCTAATTCATTAGGAGGTGATTACCTTGAATCGTTTGAAAAGTGGAAATGTAAAATACAGAATAAATCCTAATAAGCCCTCGCCAAAACACCACAAAAACCAGCCAAGAAAACTTCCAAAATAAAATACTTGCATTACTACCGTAGTCCCAAAAATGATAAGCCCCAAAATAGCCCAAATCGGATGCTTAATCAATTGATTATCAGGTAGTTGCTTGATGTTTATTTTTTGTTCGGTCAAAATCGGCAACAGCCTCTGCCAATCCCACACCAACAAGTAAACGGTAGCCAAAAGCATCAAAAATGTAACTGCCGGCGTACCCGTAAAGCCTACTGAGTAGGTAATCAAAAAAATATTGAGTATTAAAACAAAATAAATAATTGCCCCTAGGGTCGCAAAATACTGGGTCATCAGCAACAAACCGCCGACTAGCTGTACCCAGCCGATAAATTGCCAATACATACCCGTGCGATACATAGCCTCAAAGAAAAAACCTACCGGATTCTCCAAAGGCAAAGATGTGAATCGCTCGTTTTGAATTTTGATAATTGAGGCAAATACAAAAGCTCCGCCAATCAAATAGCGGGTATAAATGGTGAAAATTTGTAAGATTGTGAAGTTTTTGAGAAATTCAATCAAGTTAAAAAAACGGTTCATAAATTAATAATGGTTATATGGTTTGGTTTATAATCTTCAATCAAGGCATTGAATCACAAGTATTTTCTATGAGTTAGTTACTTTTTAAATAAAAAAATTACAACATCGAGAGAATAATTAAATTGTTGTTATTCAATTACACTTAACTCATTGGTAATCAATTACTTATGTGATAAGTTTTTTGCAAAAGGGTTAGCAGAAAACGTTTATACTCGTATAAAATTGGGTATTTTAGGAAATCATTTAAAATGATTTGTATTGACAAACATTGGAGTAAATGATTGATTATCAGCCAGAGGCAGACACAGTCAAGTACTTATATTTACCGAGTAATTTTACCACCAAGTTCACCAAGGTAGGTACAAAGAAACACCAAGGTCTTAGTGAACTTTGTGGGTGTTTTTCTTAGGGTTCTTGGTGTTTAAATGGTTTGTTTTTGAGCTGCCTTTTGCAAATATAATTCTTATAAATACTTGATATACAGCTAATTATAAAACTTTTAATAACAACAAATTAAAAAAATAGCGAAAATTTTGAAGAATTATGTCAGTATTTGTGCATCATCGGACCGACTTTGGGGGGGAGTGTGCCACAAATGCGATGGGTGATTTGAAATATAAGTACTTGATTATCAATAACTTAAATATTTTCTACAAATATTTTATCAATTATAACAAACCAAGCAAATCATTTTTGAATTTTAGTAATCAAAACCTCCACAAAACTTACATTTGCAATAGTAGTACAATCATTTTAACCAAAATCCTGAATATTCGGCAAGAATTTTGCCTTTTTAACTATTTAATGCTGTATCAAATCTAAAATTGCCACCAATGATAGCTACCAATGAAGCCCTTGCGATAGAGCAAGCCGGCTTATCCAAGCGTTCTAAAAAACCCTCCTCAAAAAAATTGTATTTTACCAAAGCCCGCCGATTTGTAGAGCGTGGTGGCTGGCGATTTGACTTGTATAAATTTTTATATCGTTCCAAAGGCTTTTCTATGACCTTGTTTTCGCTGATTCTTCTCAGTTCGTTGGCGGTTATTTTGCAGACGGTTGAAGAATTGGGTAAGGAATATGCTTTGGTCTTTCAAACGATTGAATGGGTCTTGACGATTGCTTTTACCATTGAATATCTTTTGCGCATTATTGCTTCACCGGCGGCGAATCGCTACATTTTCAGTCGATTTGGAATGTTGGATTTTTTAGCTTTTTGCCCTTTTTATTTGAGTTTTTTCAATGTAGTCAATGTCAATTTTTTGCTGGTTTTGCGACTCATTCGCTTATTTCGTTTACTGCGAATGTTTGACTTGGTAGAGTACTCCTATTACAAACACGAGTTGATGCTTTTGGTACAAGCCCTGCGCAACAGCCGCCGCAAAATCTCCATTTTTTTATTGACAGTCTTTGTAGCTGTTACCATTTTGGGGTCGCTGATGTATGTGATTGAAGGCAAAGAAAATGGTTTTGTGAGTATTCCCAAAGGCATTTATTGGGCGGTAGTTACCATCTCAACGGTAGGCTATGGCGATGTTACCCCCAAAACCCCCTTGGGGCAATTGATAGCCTCGGCTTTGATGTTGATGGGTTTTAGTACCATTGTGGTATTTACCAGCATTGTAGGCGCAGAAATATACAAACAAAGCGACCAGAAAAAGGAAATTTTAGCCCATAAATCGTGCCTAGATTGCGGAATGGGCGGACACGACTCCGATGCCTCTTACTGCAAACACTGCGGAAGTCGATTGTGGGATGCAGATTAGTGATGAATTAATGCCTATTTTCCTTATTCTGAAAAAAAATGATGTAAGTGCTTGATAATCAAGTGATTATTTCATAGTAACGCTACTCAACCCTTGCTCCGTGTTGCGGAACATAGCAAGATGCTCGCGGAGTTATTAGGCACATAACTAAGGCTTACACCAAGGGGTTAATAAGGCTTAATTTGACCTAAGAATTGATACATCTGCCCTAAAATTGTCCATTTTGGTAATAGTTTTTTTATAAAATCCATTTTTTTCAAAAAACGAATTATATTTGCCCTCAAACGAGTACTAAATTTATTGTGTAGCAAGTGCTAAACCTCTGATTATCAATGAATAACAAGTTTTTTTGAGTAAAATCCCACACAGGATAAATCTTTTAAAAATTGCTTTTTTGATGATTTTTATAAGCCATACTTGCCCTTTTAAACCTTAATCTTGAATGTCGACAGAAAATAAAACTCAGACCCAAACCAAACACCCCCGCGAACTCAATATTTTGTTTTTTGCCGAAATGTGGGAGCGTTTCAGCTTTTATGGAATGCGGGCAATGTTGGTGCTGTTTATGACTTCTATTCTTGCCTACCCCGACAATAAAGCCTACGCCATTTATGGTGCCTATGGGGCTTTAGTTTATGGAATGGGTTTTTTGGGGGGAATCATCTCAGACCGCTACATTGGCTCGCAAAAGGCGGTGTTTTTTGGCGGTATTTTGATGGCAATAGGGCAGTTTATTCTCTCGATTGGTTCAGAATGGAGTTTGTTTTATGGATTGGCTTTTGTGGTGGTGGGCAATGGTTTTTTGAAACCCAACATTTCGACAATGGTTGGGGGCTTGTATGAGCCGGACGACCCCCGTAAAGATTCGGCGTTTACCATCTTTTATATGGGTATCAATTTGGGGGCTATGGCACCTTTGATACTTGGGTTTATTCGCCGCGATTTTGGGTTCAATCTTGCCTTTGCTTTGGTAGGCGTGGGAATGTCGCTGGGTTTGTGGGTGTTTTTCAACGGACGTGCCAAGCTGACCGCCAAAGGCGTGGGAATGGTGCCGGAAAGTGCCAAAAAAATGGCAAATTGGCAACAATTGGAAATGGCGATTTATGCCATTGCGGTCGTGATGGTGCCGGTGATTGCGTATGCCCTCCAAAACAATGGAATCTTGATTTATTTTGTGCCGACTTTTGCCCTCATTATCTTAGGCACTATTTTGTACAATGCTTTTAATGGTAGCACGCAAGAGCGCGAAATGCTGTTTGCAATGCTCACTTTGATTATTTTTTCAATTTTGTTTTGGGCGTTTTTTGAGCAGGCGGGTAGCTCTATCAACCTATTTACGGAGCGCAATGTACAAAAAACCATTTTTGGCTTTGCGATTCCTACCGATGTTTTTCAGGCAATCAATGCCATTTTTATCATCATTTTTGCCATTCCTTTTTCTATTTTATGGGTTTGGTTAGCCAAAAACGGCATCGAGATTTCTACTCCTTTCAAATTTTCTTTGGGAATTTTACAACTGGGCTTAGGCTTCTATATGTTTGTATTGGGAGCTTCGTTTGCCGATTCTGAGGGAATGGTACCTTTGATTTTTTTGATTTTGGGCTATATGTTTCACACCACCGGCGAAATTTGCCTATCTCCTGTGGGTTTGTCGATGATTACCAAACTATCTCCGGCGCGGATTGTATCTACCTCGATGGGGGCTTGGTTTTTTTCGGTTTCTTTGGCGCACTACGTAGGTGGGTTTATAGCGCAAATGACCTCTGTGCCACACACCGAAGGTGGCGGAGCCGAAAAAGTGAATGGGCTGGCTTCTTTGCAGATTTATACCGGTATTTTCCAAAGTGTTGCGATTACGGCAGTGGTAGCGGGTATTTTATTGCTGTTGTTGATTCCTTTGCTTCGTAAGTGGATGCACGGGGTGAAGTAAATTCTCGACTCATTATAAACTCCTGATATTGTTCATAACTAATTGATAATCAATTAGTTATGATATTTTTATAACAAGACCCTCACACCCTTGAAAAACATCATCCACTACGCAATTCTTTCCTTATTGAGGCGGTGGCGCAAGCAATTGGGACTTACTTTGATATATGCTTTGGTGGTGGCTTTTTATGCCTCCATTATCTTTTTTATCGCTTCTTTGCGCTACGAAACCCAAGTAGTGCTGCAAAATATCCCCGAGTTATGGGTGCAAAAAGTTGCCGGAGGGCGACTTGTGCCAATGCAGACCGATTTTTTAGACTCTTTAAAAAATATTCGCGGGGTACGACAAATCATTCCCCGAGTTTGGGGTTATAATTTTGACTCACCTACCGGTGCAGTTTTTACCGTAATGGGTTCGGATTCTCTGCTACAAGGTTTAAAAATGGTAAATTCCCCACAAAAAACGATTTTAAATAACCAAGAAACTTTGGTTGGAACGGGTTTTCTTGAGTTAAGAGGCTTGCAACTAGGGGAGAGCCTGACGCTGCTAGATAATCGCGGCAAAATTCATAGCTTTAAGATTGTGGGAGTATTTACTGCCGATTCCGATTTACTTACCCGCGATTTAATTATTCTCTCACCGGCTTCGGCAAGGTTGGTCTTGGGTTTGGGTATCAACGAAATAACCGATGTGGCTTTGTCTATTTATAATCCTGCCGAAGTAGATAATATTGGGCGCAAACTCGACCGCCGATTTGCCGGAGTTCGCGTGGTTACTGCCAGCCAACTGCGGGCTACCTACGAAACCTTGTTTGGCTGGCGCGGTGGTGTATTTGTCTATGGTTCGGTCTTGGCTATTTTTGCCTTTTTGATTTTGGCTTGGGAGCGCGCCGGAGGATTAAGTCGAGAAGAAAAGCAAGAATTAGGTGTTTTGAAAGCCGTGGGCTGGCAAATTTCTGATGTATTGTGGCTCAAGTTTTGGGAAGCTTGTATTGTATCGTTTACGGCTACATTATTGGGTATTGTATTGGCTTTGTGGCACGTTTTTGTTTGGCAAGCCCCCTTGCTCAAGCCGTTTTTGATAGGCTGGTCGGTCTTATATCCTGATTATCAATTAGTTCCGGTGGTTGATATCCAAAGCTTGTTGGCTGTTTTTGCGCTTTCGGTCATTCCTTATCTTACCGCTACCCTTGTACCGGCTTGGCGAGGGGCTATTACTGACCCTGCGGAGGTAATGCAAGGTGGTTAATAATGGGTGCATTTCAAATTTACGCGTTTCTTTTGCCTCACCCTTCCCTCTCCGAAAGAGAGGGCTATAGGTGGTAAATTTGAAATGCACCCTTAATAATTGAGTATTACAAATCGTATAAACTCCTGATTATTAGTCAATTATGTTTTTTGGAATACCGTTTTATTTTGCGTTTATTTCTTAGTGTTTTGACCATTAAATACCGTCGGGTAAAATGATTTAGCTAGTTATCATTAAAATTTTTTACCCAATTACGCTATTTTGTGATTAAAAATGGAACACAGATGACGCGGATTAGACAGATAAGTACGGATTTATGCGTGCAAACCCGTCCAATCTGTGTCATCTGGGTTCTAAAAAAACATCAAATACCACCCGATAGTATCAACCTGATAAAATACTTAGAAATTTAATGTAGCAAATCTGCCAAAGTTTTGATGCCCCGGCGATGAGCTTTTTGCAACAAAACCTGCAACAATTCGGCGGTAGCCAAAGCATCGGCGGCGGCATTGTGGCGCGTGGCAAATTCAATTTGATATTGCTCACAAAGTCGGTCAAGCGTGTATTCACCCCCTCGAATTGTTTCGTCCCAAGAGCTGATTCCGTCAAGCCGTTTGGCAAGGTGAATAGTGTCCAAAAAAGGATTGAGCAAGGGCAAATGACAAAAATTTTTCAAGGTTTTGGAGACCATTTGCACATCAAAACTTGCCAAATGCGCCACCAATACATCACCCCGAATAAATGAAATAAACTCTGCCAAAGCCTCAGTTTCTGAGCAGCCCGAACGGGTTTCTTGGGGCAAGATTTGATGAATGGCTATAGATTCTTGATTGCCCGTTGATTCATTTTTGAGGAATATTTCTAAAGAATCGGCTACTTCAATCTTATTTTGATAAAGTGCCACCGCGCCGATGGATAAAATATAGTCTTTTTGCGGGTCTAAACCAGTGGTTTCGGTATCAAATACTACAAATCGGCTTTCCTCAATCGGTTTATGCAAATTTTTATTTTCATTGTGGCGAATATAATCCCCCAACCAAGCCGGTAAGTCGCCTTTTTGGGCTTGTCGCTGAACCCGTTTTTTAGTAAAATAATGCCAATCAAACCACATACAAAATGAAATTTCTATGGAAAATTTTTAAAGATTCTGAAAGTAACAATCGCTCGAAAAGTCACTAGCTGAGGGGTAAGTAATGCAAGTTGCGTAGCACCTGAAAACTCACTCAAAATCCTACCCCAAACCCCTCCCCTTTCAGAGATGGGCTTCATAATCAGCGAGTTATCACCCCTCCCTCAACGGGGAGGGGCAGGGGTGGGATTCAAAATATAATACTACGCAACTTGCATTAAGTAATTGAAAATCAAGCGATTAGCTAAATTTTTGCAAATGATAATCTTTGACTTTTGACAAATAAGAATGTAACCCAGCCTTTAGGCGGTGGGAGGCTCAGCCTAAAGGCTGGGTTACAATTTTATGAATACTTGATAATCAATAGTTTATATTTTATTACCGAATAAAAAATTACCCAACACCTTACTGTGTCATTTCCCAAAGTTAGGGGATAAAAAAGCCCTAAAGAATGACCTAAATCATACCATAACAATCAAAATGACTAAATCAAAAAATTAAAATGGAGTAGGGTGCATTTGCTCAAATATAACAATACTTCGGACAGTTTTTATAAGTAATTGATTATCAGCTAGTTATGCTATTTTAAATATTTTATGTAACTGGCTGATTATCAGATACTTAGTAAATAATTTGGAATAGAACCCCTGCCTCTAGCGGGGCAGGGGCTTAGAAACTAGAAACTGTCCGGGTGCATTTCAAATTTACTACCTATGACCCTCTCCTTTGGAGAGGGCTAGGGTGAGGCAATAGAAACGCGTAAATTTGAAATGCACCCAACTGTCCGAACTATTGCTATAAATGAATTTGTTTAAATGGCAAATTCAACTCAACCGATAAACAAATCTTGGTATTTTACGTTTTTTTTGGCAATAGTTATTATATTTATACTCAAATAATGGGGATAAAATCCTGATAATCAAGCGATTTACCAAATCATATTTTTTATTCAATGTTGATTGCCAAATATTTAGGAGTATTAGTTGCGAGTATGTTCAAATTTGTGATGGGACCTTTGGCGGGCTTCGCCGTAGGTTTGAGCTTTTGGGAAGCCTATCTGCTCACCGTAATTGGTATGATGTGCAGTGTGGCAACTTTTACGTATTTGGGAAGTTTTGTCAAAAACAAAATTTTGGCGCGATTCCGACAGCAAAAAAAGCTGTTCAATCCGCGCAATCGGCGCATCGTCAAAATTTGGCGAAGTTATGGGTTGAGTGGCGTAGCTTTTCTTACGCCTTTATTGCTTACGCCAATTGGCGGCACGCTGATTGCGGCGAGTTTTGGTGAAAACAAAAACAAAATATTTGTGTATATGTTGGTCAGTGCCGCTATTTGGGGGTTGATTATCGTGGGAGGTATTTATTTTTTGAATGATGTCGTAAGTAGCTGGCTTGGGCATTAACCCAAGTCAAGTAGTAGCAATAGTTCGTAGAGTTTCTAGTTGAGAGCTAAGTATTTGAAAATCAAGTACTTAGCTAAGAATTTCAAAACATTTGTAAGTATCTGATAATCAATTGGTTACAAATTATTGACAGGCTATTGTTAGTAATAACATTTCGAGTATTTTTTATAAACAATTGATTATCAGGTAGTTATGCCATTTAAAAGATTTTTCAGCACTTTTTAGGAATGAAAATCGTTTTTCTGAAATTTATCAATTTCAGTGATTCTGAGCATTAATGAACCAAGCGATAGCTTGGTGAAATTACCGAGCGAAGCTCCGAAGAATCTGAAACTC
>JALONJ010000264.1 GCA_025455045.1 Microscillaceae bacterium
CTTCGGAGCTTCGCTCGGTAATTTCACCAAGCTATCGCTTGGTTCATTAATGCTCAGAATCACTGAAATTGATAAATTTCAGAAAAAAGATTTTCATTCTTGAAAAGTGGTGGAGAATCAAAAATATCTATTAAGTATTTGACTGTGTCTCGCCTCCGGCGAATAATCAGATAGTTACAAAAAAACCGATTTCATTGTTGATGAAATCGGTTTTTTATATTTATAGAGGGTTTTCAAATTTTAGACGAGAAAATAAAATACTTGTAAATAATTGATAATCAACCACTTACGTTATGTGATTTGGCTGATTTTCTAGCGTTTGTCTTTCCATTTGCCTTTTTTGAAATCACCACGTTTGACGGATTGGAAAAACTTTGCCCAAGCAAAAGGATTCAAAAATTGAATATTGGGCATAAATGTCCGATTTTCCATTCTATACACGTCATTCATCATTTGATTGCGGAAGTTTAGTTTGGCATCCATCGGGGCGGTGAGTGCTAAGCGGGTCATAATTTGTTGATTCAAATTTTCGCGCAGGGCTTCCATTTTTTCCTCATCGGGTAGCTCAAGTGCCAAGAAAGCCTCTTTAAACAATTCTTCGGTAGGGTAGGGGAATACTTCAATGATGGGTAGGTTGGTAATATCTTCAGTCATCTCGATGACTACCGAGTAGCTTTCTACTTTGTCGCGGGGAACAAAAAAGTAGCGTTTTTTGTAACCGATTGAACTGATAACGATGCTGTCGCCTGCCATTACCGACATCGCAAAAAAACCTTCGCTGTTGGTAGTAGAGCCGCGTCCGGCTTTGGGTATATACATATGCACACCGGGTAGTGGGTCGGAGTTTTTGCCATCAACCACAATTCCCGATAAAACCAAAACCTGCCTTTCGCCTTGGGCTTGAGCCGATTGGATACCCAGCCACAGACTTAGTCCAATCAAAAGAATAGGTAAATTTTTCAAAATGTTGAGCGTTAAGTTTTTTGAAAGTATTACTACTATAACACTTTTTGGCTTTAAACAGTTTAACTAACTTAGACGTTTAATCCAAAAAACGTACAAATATACATAAATTTTTTCCCAAAAACTATTATATGTACCGCCACATATTTTTTGATTTAGACCATACTTTATGGGATTTTGAACGCAACTCCAATGAAGCCCTTACGGAGATTTATCACGAATATCAGCTTGATAAATTGGGAAAAGCGGTTTGTTTGGACAATTTTTTGCCTACTTTTCATCGCATCAATTATCATTTGTGGGATTTGCACGACCAAGGCAAAATTGATAAGGAGGAACTGCGCAATAGTCGTTTTCGCCTCATTTTCAATGAGTTAGGGGTTACACATTTTGATATTCCGGCGCGAGAATTATCGGAAGTCTATCTACAAAAGACCCCCCAAAAAACCCATTTGATTCCTCACGCCAAAGCAGTGTTGGATTATCTGCAACCCAAATATGAATTGCATATCATCACCAATGGATTTCCCGAAATTCAAGACCAAAAACTCCAAAGCGGCGGTATTAGAGAATATTTTGATTTGATTGTTACTTCGGAAAATGCCGGTGAGAAAAAACCTCACCCCCAAATATTTGAGTTTGCAATGCGCACCCTCGCCGCCCAGAGCAAAGAGTGTATGATGATTGGCGATAACCTCCAAACCGATATTTTGGGAGCTAAAAATGCCGGATTAGCCCACGTATTTTTCAATCCCCAAAAAATTGAACATCAGACCGAAGTATTTGCTGAAATTGGGTGCTTGAGTGAGCTGATGACTATTTTGTAAATGATGTTTTTGATAAAGTTTCTGATGAGATAATAAATGCTTGCTAATCAAATGATTAGCTTTAAGCAATAGGATTTTAAAATACTACTGTACATTTTTTTTACCACTAAAAAACTAATGAAACTAAGTCATTGATTATCAGTGCTTTGCGCCTTAGCGTCTTTGCGCGAAAATAGAATTGTGCAGTAGTACAGGATTTGAAAACACTACTATACAAATTTCAAATCGAAAAGTGTAAATCATTGATTATCAGTACTTTGAGCTTTAGCATCTTTGCGTAAAAATCATAAATATATAGCAGCATTGGATTTGAAACTTTTACAAAAACTACCATTTTCGACTTCCCAATACCAACTTGGTGCTGAGAAGCATCAACGCAATGACACTAAAAAAATACACCAAATTGCGGGAGTCAAGCAAACCCTTGCGCACCGAGGCATAGTGATAATCAATGCCCAGTTGGACAATCCAATACGAAAAATTGGAGGCATCATTGACATTTGCCAAAGACGCAAAGCCTTGATAAATCGCAAAACAAAGAAAAAACGCTACAATAAAGGCTACAATTTGGTCTTTGGTAATCGCCGAAGCAAAAATACCAATGGACGTAAATACCGCCCCGAGCAAAGCCAGACCAATGTAAGAACCCAAAGTAGCCGCCGAGTCGATATTGCCCGCCGGATTGCCCAATTCATAAACCGAAAAATAATACAATAAAGTCGGTAACAAGGCAAAAATTACCAAGGTAAAACTTGCCAAATACTTGCCCAAAATAATATCCCAATCGGTCAGAGGGCGTGTAAAGAGTAGTTCAATTGTGCCGGTTTTTTTTTCCTCGGCAAAGGTGCGCATTGTAACTGCCGGTATCAAAAACAAAAACATATAAGGACCCAGCATAAACAAAGTTTCCATATCGGCGTAGCCATAATCCAGAATATTGGTTGCCGGAAAAACCCACATAAACAAACCTACGCCGGTCAAAAAAACCAACATTACGATATAAGCAATCAAGGAACTCAAAAAACTGCGAATTTCTTTTTTATAAATAGTAAACATATAATTGATTTTTCGATTTCGGATTTCTCGATTTGAGATTTGTTTTTACAAACTCCTGATTATCAATATTTTATATCAAATATTATTTTCTCTTGCAAAGGTGTGCAAAGTTATAAAAGATTGGGAACTTTGAACTAGGACAGCTTAGGAATTAATATTTTTTGTTTGAATACTTGAAATAAATGCTTGATTATCAATCAATTACAATTTTTAAAATTATTCCCTTGCTCCATAAACTCAATTCAAAATATTGGCTTTGTAATGCAACTAATTGATAATCAGATGGTTATGTGATTTTGGTTTCCAATGATAAATTTTTGATTGGAAAACCGGCAGTTTGATATTGGCTAAATTTTGTTAATTTAGCCCTCAGAAATATATGTATTGCTAATTTTAATAAATCACCCAAAATTTAAAACAATGGCTTCCATCTTTACAAAAATTATTCGGGGCGAAATTCCTTGCTATAAAATTGCCGAAAATGAGCATTTTTTTGCTTTTCTTGACATACATCCCGCCGCACCCGGGCATACTTTGGTTGTGCCCAAATTGGAAATTGATTATTATTTTGATATTCCTGACGATTTATTAGTCCAAATGCAATTATTTAGCAAGCGCATCGCGCTTGCTCAAAAACAAGCTTTGGCTTGCGAGCGTGTAGGCGTAGTGGTGGCGGGTTTTGAAGTGCCGCACGCCCATATTCATCTGATTCCCAGCCAAGCTATGAGCGATATGAATTTTGCCAACAAACTCCAATTTAGTGCCGAACAGATGCAGGCTATCGCCCAAAAAATTCAAACCTATTTGTAAAATGACCGAGAAAAGCGATGAAGTGCGCAAGATTTCATCGCTTAATTGATTATTACTATCTTTACAAGAAATATTTAGCTTAAACGCTTTCTGAAGCCGCTTACGCGGGCAGGCTAACAGCCTGCGTTACAATTTTCCTGAAAAGTGCTGAAGAACCAATTTTTAAAAATACGAATTAGTACAAAACTGAAATTTATAAAATCTTTCGCAAGACTTTATCAATCAGTGTTGGGGTCAAATAGGGGGCTACACATTTCATAACTTGCTCATTATCAGTTAGTTCACTATAGTCCCACTTTGATTCAAACTCCTGCAAAATTGCCAAACTCCAAGGGAATTTGACATTACTGCTCAAGCTTGCCCAATCTATTTTTTCGGCAAACTCAACCAAAATTTCGCTACTCCAACGGATACTCTCATTGAGGCATAGCTCGTACCAATCAAGATTCGTGTGAAATAACCTGAGCAAATCCCTATCCCAGGCAACCGCCGGATTGCTGCACAAAGTATCTACAGCCCACTTGCGGCGATACTTTTTGAGCAAGTCGAAGCTAAAAGGCAGATGTGAATTGCTGGATAGATTGTACCAATCCCATTTTTTGCGGTATTTCTCGAGCAATGCCTCCGACCAAGGCAGGTGCGGGTGTGCCGATAGTGCCTCCCAGTCCCATTTTTTAAGATATTTCTCGAGTACTTCTTCCGAAAAATGTTGCCCGTGATTGTTTGACAAATTTTCCCAATCAATTTTGTTGGCATATTTGTCCAGCCATTGCGCCTGCCAAACAATGCCTTCGTTGCTACTCAAGCCCTCCCAATCCCAATAATCGGTAAAGGTATCAAGCATAGTTTCATTGATTTTGAGTCCCGAATTGCGACTCAGTTCATACCAATCCCATTGACTCTCAAAAGTTTGCAGACACGCAACATCCCACTTGAGGCTGGGGTTTTGACTCAAGTACTCCCATTCCCAACGCGCGGCAAATTGGGCGAGCGTGGCTTGGTCAATGCCCAGATGTTCGTTCTCGCTAAGACTTTCCCAATCGAGGTTTTCGGCAAATTGGGTCAGCCGATTAATAGAGAAGTCTAATTTTGGACTCAGCGATACATCTGTCCAATTGATGGTGGAGGCAAAGGTCTCAACCAAAGTCCATTTGTCGCATAAGCTGTCATTGGCAAGTATTTCTTCCCAGTCCCATTTTTTGAGATATTGATGCAATAATTCATCACCCCAAGGCAGGCTTGGATTTTGGGAAAGTTGATACCACTTCCACTTTTTTTTGAATTGCTCAATCAAAGGGATTGTCCATTTCAATCGACGATTTTGAGATAGCTGATACCAATTCCAGTCTAACTGATATTTTTCCAAATCGGAACCTGATAAGGGATAAAAAGTACACAAAGTATTGATAATCAAATCTCTACGGCGTTTTTTGGCTAAAAAACTGACAAGGATTTTTTCGGGCAATTGCAATGAGGGCTGAGACATAAACTTTATTCTGCAAGAGGGTGATTTTATTTGACCTATCCAAGAGGTTTTAAATGAGTAATGTAGTTAATTTGTTGATAATGAATGAGTTATAATTTTGATAGAATGAGATTTTTATATTTTATTAGCAATGAACAAAGTCCAAGTTACCAAAAAATCAGAATACCCAGATAATTTTTAAAAAATAAAACCCAAAAACTTTTCCAAGAAAAAGTCTTTGGGTTTTGATAAAAAATTAAATTTCTAAGGGTTATTTAATCGTAGGCGTATTAGGGGCGGGTTGAGTAGTTTGGGGCTTACCTTTGGTAAAATCAACCAACTCCACTTCAAATACCAATACAGAGTTGGCGGGAATAGTACCCAAGTTTTGCTGTCCGTAAGCAATTTCGGAAGGGATGATGAGCGTAGCTTTGCCGCCTTTTTTCAACAAGGCAATGCCTTCGTCCCAGCCTCTAATCACCGAGCCGGTACCCAATGGAAACTCCAAAGGTTTGTATTCGCGCGATTTGTTATACACGTTGGCGGCTTTGGCTTCTTTTTCGTAGCTGGTATCAAACACTTTGCCGTCCAACAATTTGCCCACATAGTTTACTTTTACTACATCATTGGGTTTGGGAGTTTCGCCACTGCCTTCTTGAGTGATAACATAATTTAAGCCCGAAGCGGTAATAGTAGGCTTGATTTTTTTCTTTTGAGCGTAATCGGCAATTAATTTTTTGTCGGTTTCTTTTTGTTTTTTGGCTTGTTCTTCGGCTTTTTTGCGTTCTTTTTCGGGGTCAGAAACGAGCAAAACTTTCACAATGTATTGATTGTATTTGCCCTTAGGAAGGTCGGCTTTCAATTTTTTGACATCTTCGTCCATTTTTTTCATTTGGGCTTTGATACCTTCTCTTTGTTGGGTTTTGGCTTTTTCGTCCATATTTTTGGAGCTTAAAGTGTCCAACATTTTGAGTTGTTTTTCCATTTGTGAGGTGGCTTCTTGCACTTGTTTCATTGACAAACCCAACAATGTATCGGTTTTGACGCGAAAAACAATGCTATCGCCTTCGGCAAATAGTTTGAAAGGCGTAAGAATAATATTCAAATCTTTTTCGGGCGGAAAAGGATAGATTTGCTGAGGACCTTGCGAATTTTTGGCATAGGTATCAAAAACTACCGAATCTTTGTGGTTTTTGACTACCACGTGAAAACGGACAATATCGCCTTCTTTAATTTTAGGATTTTTTTTGTTTTGGGTAATAAATTTGTATTCTACCCCATTAGGCAGTTTTTCAAATTTGCCTTGATTACAGCTACTAAGGGCAAGCAAACCCGCCAAAGACAGTATCAAGGAAAAGGCAGTGATTTTTCTCATTGAGTTTAAGTGGTTTTTACAATCAACTAATTTTATTCGAGGCGCAAAGTTAAACCAAGTAAAGGAGAGTTAATAAGATGCAGAGATTTTTTTTTGAATAAGCGAGTTTGTTGGTTTTGGAATGTTGGAATAAATATTGACAATTAAAATCTTCATTTTCAACCCTCTCAAAATTATAGCAATCAAAAACAGCGATTTTTGTAAATAAAATTGGTAAAAGTAAATTTGACACAATAAAGAAACTCAAACTTTCATTTGAGGGCAAAAAATCATCGCAATGTAATACTTTTAAAAATATAAGTATTTGTAAATCAGGTATTTATATAATTTCTAAGCCCTAATTATTAATTCTCAATTCCTTAGATGGCTTGTTATTTATTCAAGCGTATCTCGCCGTTTTTTACTTGCAAAACAAAATCGAGACTTACCTCAAAGTCTTCGGCGATTTCTTCAAGACCCAATCTTCCTCTTTTTAAGGCTTTTTGAATACCTAATATTTTTCCTTTTTCAATACCTTGTTTGAAACGAATATCTTTTTCTAAATCATAAGTGAGTGCCATACGATCTAGTTGTTTAACTTATGCTTGTTTGTAATTGATTCATTATCAGCTATTTAGCAAATTAGCATTGCCTAATATTTCAAATAAAATTCAGTCAATATTTTTTCCATTGCTTGGCGAATTTCAGCTATTTCGGTCATAAAATGATTGTGCATAAACGAAAAAACCAAGCGTTTGCCCGATTTAGTAACAATATACCCACTCAAATTATGATTGTTGCTCAAAGTACCGGTTTTGGCAAATATAAAAGGCGGGTCATTTTTGTAAAGATTTTTGATAGTGCCGGCTTTGCCACCAATTGCCAAGAGGCTAAACAAACGTTTTTCGCCGGTGGGGTGAGGAGCTACTTCGCGGTAAATCATCAACAATAATTCAATGATTTGCCGAGGCGTAAAAAGATTAGCCCGCGATAAGCCCGAGCCATCAAGCCATTGGATTTTTTGCGGAAATTGGGCAAAATATTTTTGCGTGATAAAATCAATCGTGTTTTGAACGTTCATTCCCTGTTTGCGCAACGAATCAGGCAAGTAATTGTGCGCCATCAACAAGATTTGTTCAGCCATAAAATTATCACTCACTTGCAACATTGTTTTGTAAAGGCTATCTGTAGCCAGCGTGTAAAGCATTTGTGCATCTTTTGTCAAAGGTTTGGCAACCAAACCCACCGGTTTTTTGAGGGTGTCAGTCAAAAGTTTTTGGGTGAGAGCCGGTGAAACCCGCATCGGAACCGAAGCCCAAACTGTATCTTGCTCGTGTTTTTGTAAGGCTATTTGATTGTGGCTAAGGTGGCGAGTAGCTTCCCACAATTGGGGTTTTTCATTGTTTTTTTGTTGAATAGAGTCTTTAAAAATCGGCGGATTGACCACCAAAGGCAATGTTGGCGAACTTTGAATGATTACATTGTTGGCATAAATGGGCAAATCCGATTTTTCGGTAGAGTAATAATAGGAGTAGGCATCCCAAGTCCAACCATAGCCCAAATGTTGGTCACGAAAGTTGGCAGGTGAATAAAAAAGTTTTTCGGGGCTATTTTTCAAAAATTGATAAGCCAGCGTATCGCGCAAATCGGGATTGAGCAGGAGAGGGCTACCTGTGCCCCAAAAAATAAGCGAATCAGCCCGCCGAGCGTACCACAAAGCCGGAATTTGGGCAGGCAGTAATTTGAGTCCTGCCCAAAAAGTAAATAACTTGGTATTAGATGCCGGAGTAAAATACTTATCTGCCTGATAATCAAAGATATACGATTTTTTGTCCAAATCATAAAGGCATAAGCCGTGAAAACTATGGCGAAAACTAGGATGATTTTGCAGCAACTGTCGAAGCTGGCGAGGCGATTTGACATAGCTGGCTTGGCAACCTGCCAAAATCACTAGAGAGAGAATTGAAATTAGTAAGTATTTGATAATCAAGTACTTATGAAAAAATGGCTTGCTAAATTTCATTTGATAAAAAACAAATTGAGATGAATTATGAAAATAAATTTTGAGCTTGAAATCATTTTAAATTAACGTGAATATTTTTATAACTAATTGATAATCAACTAATTATAATGTAAAAAATACATTTTTTCGGTAAAATATAAATTATTTCAAAAATAAAATTGTATTATTTTGATATAATAAATATTTTAAATAATTTTTACCCTAGCCCCTCCGAAAGAACGGGGATTTACAAGGCATTGATTATCAATTAATTACAGAAATATTTTGAAAAATAACCATTCAACAAAGTTCTACGCAAGATGACGACTTGGGGGGAATTTGGATTGTTTTTTAAAAATTTAATTTATTGTACTTTTTTGATATGATTTAAAACATTCACGTCATTTTAGCCATTCATTTTCAACAGTCGTACTGCTTCCAAGCCCGAATCCATAGCCTCTAGCATCAAAGGCAGGCGGCTATTATCCACACCAGCATATACTAGATTTGGTTCACGCCTTTGGGTATTTTTGTCGGCAAATAAAAAATCGGGTTTGGGAATCGCCATAGCGTGTCCCATTACTTTGACCAATACTTGCACTAGGGCTTGATACAATTGCTCAGGCTTGACTTTGAAATATTGGCTGATTTCGCGGATAGCATATTGGGTAATCTCTTGATAATCAGAATCTTGCAAAGTTTTGCGATAATTGGGTGGGAAACAAAAATAAGTAGTAAGCGTGCGAAAATCTTTTTGCAAATGATACTGGGCATCTGAATCCACAAACCCCAAAAAACTCTTTGCCATCGTACTCTTTTGCGAAATAATTTCATTTTGCCAAAAACCCTCGGGCAAAAAATCGGCTTGTAAAACCAAATTTATCACCATCCACGGCGCGTATTCGTGCTGGGCAAACAATGGGTAATCCGGCGGAAATACATACTTCAAAGCGTGTTTGTTGGCGGCATAAATGATTTGTTTACATTCAATTTTCTTTTTCAAATTTTTGGCTTTACCATCAATCACTTCTACCAAAAAACCCTTACCCGATTTTTCAATTTTGGTTACCAAGTGATTGAGCCAGATTTTTTCGGAGGCTATAGGCTCGCCAAGCTTTTGAATAAAATAATAATTGCCCTGTGGTGGCGAAAAAACCTCGGTGTCTTTGCTGCGATAAGGGCGCGAAGCGTAGTAATAAATACCTGCCAAAGCCGACACCTGCGAAGCCGTACCGCCGAAATCGTCAAGCATCTGATAATCAAGGGCTTGCCAAACCGATTCGGAGAGCTTGAGTTTGGGTTCTAAAATTTTTCGCAAAGAAATTTGATTCAAAAAATGGTATTGCGGGTCAATCAAACGAGTGGGGAGCTTGAGGCGGTTTTCAAATTGTTTGGCAAATTGCAAAAAAGCCTCGCCGTCTGCGGTTTCGGCAATGATGTCTTCACGCATTTGTTGGTTGTGCCAAGTCCGTCCTTCTTTTTCGGGAAAAATCATAAATTGCTTGTCCACAAAACTCCAACTGCCCGTAATTTTCTCATACTGAATCACTTGCAGGTTTTCCATAAACTTTAGTACCGACTCGCCAAAGGTTTCGGGATAGACCAAATCATAATGCGCCCCCTGACAAAGCCACTCATTCTGAAACCTCACTGCCCCCGCCGTACCGCCCAGACTATCGGATAACTCGCACAAAACTACCTCCTCGTCTTTGAGTTGGTGCAGGGCGGTCATTCCGGCAATGCCCCCGCCTACAATCAAAATATCTTTTTGGATGGTCTCAACGGCTGAGAATTTGTTTTCCTGAGTAATTAAATGCCCAAAAGCTCGGTCGGAGAAAATAGTGAGGTCGAGTTTGCCCAATTTTTCATTGGCGGTAGAAGTGCTTGAATTACAGGCATTTAGATACGGTAAGCTCAAAAACGCGGGCGATAAGCGAAGAAAAAAACGGCGATTCATACAATCATTGGTTTATAGATACAAATAAAACTATTTTTCGTGAAAGTAAGCGTAATTATTTTATAACTAATTGATAATCAATTGATTATGATAATGAAACTCGCCCTTTGCCCTAAATTAACGTGAATATTTTGGTAAATACTTGATAATGAGATAGTTATATTGCAAAAGTTTACTATTTTCAGTGGATTATCAATTATTCCAAAAAAAATTGTATTATTTTAATATAATAAAAAAATCAAATAATTTTTGCAAAAATATATAAAATATTGATAGTCAATTAGTTAATTAAAAAATTAAACCATTAAAAATAACACAACTACGTCATCCTGTAAGGAACTTTGTGGACTTTTTGAGCCTTTAAATAAATCATAATTTATTGACTGTATCCGCCTTTGGAGGATTTTCAACTAATTACAGAAAAAATCTAAGAGGTAAAAATTTAACAAAGTTCCTTACAGGATGACGACTTGGGGGATTTTGGACTGTTTTTTTAAAAACTTATTTTTTGCACTTTTTTAATATTTTTCAAAATATTCACGTTAAATTATTGCCGCTCTACCCCAAAATCGCCCCTAGCCAGCCACTTACACCAAACCCTCGCGCAAAGCCTTCAAGATAGCTTCGGATTTCGAATTGACTTGCAATTTGTCATATACGTGGCGGATGTGCGTGCGCACGGTATCGATGCTGATAAATAATTCATCGGCAATTAATTTGTAACTGTAACCTTTGACCAAGCCTTTCAAGATGTCGTTTTCGCGCTCCGAAAGTTTATAATCGGTTTTGGTAAGTTTGTTTTGCTGTTGAAAAAACGATAGTACTTTGCGAGCTATTGAGGCGGTCATAGGCGAGCCGCCATTATAAATATCAAAAATAGCCTCAATGATTTCGGTGGGGGAGGTGTTTTTGAGCAAATACCCGCTTGCGCCGTTGCGAATGGTTGCAAAAATTTTGTCTTCGTCTTCAAATACTGTCAGCATCAAAACTTGAGTTTGCGGGGCAATTTCTTTAAGAATTTTTACAGCCTCTATGCCATTGCGCCCGGGCATATCAATATCCATCAAAACCACATCGGGCTTCAAAGTTTTGATTTGATTTTCCAATTGCATACAATCACGAAACGACCCCACCAAGTCCAAATTGGGGGTGGCATTCATCAAAAAAACCATTCCTTCGCGCAAATGATTGTTGTCTTCATAATGCACAATTTTTATTTTATTTTCCATAAGCCAAAATTATGACAAAAAAATGAAAGCAAAAATCGCACATTGATGTGATTTTTCGAGTATTTGTTTAGATAATTTCAAGCCTTTCACACAATCTATTGGAAATGACTATCTATATAACTTGTTGATTATCAACGAGTTATAAAAGTATCTTCGGCTTTAGCCGAAGCCGATAAAATGAATGTAAAGTATTGATTATCAATTGTAAAACAGCCTTCAGGTTGTCTTATCACAGCCTGAAGGCTGTTTTACAGGTCAGAGACATATATAAGTAACGGGAAATAAATAAAGTAAACAATATTTTCTGATAATCTATTGACGTGTCCGCCTCTGGTGGATTTTCAAACGATTAAAAAATTATTCACGCTACATTATTCACTATTCATTCCTAATCCATTACTTATTAAAATAAAATATTTAAACTACTATGTAAGTAATGAGTGGGTGCATTTCAAATTTACCACCTATAGCCCTCTCCTTCGGAGAGGGAAGGGTGAGGCAAAAGAAACGCGTAAATTTGAAATGCACCCGTAATGAGTTAATTATAAAGTGTGCTAATGTGCTGATGTAATACATTGATTATCAATTATTTAATAATTAATATTATAATGTACCCCAAAAATTGGACAGCAAGTTAAGATAAAATTTTTAAATTTACCTCTTAAAAAAGTACAAAAATGGGAAAACAGAAACGGCGG
>JALONJ010000265.1 GCA_025455045.1 Microscillaceae bacterium
TCGCCAAACAACTCGGGGTATTTGAGCCAATTAAAATGTGTAAGTTTATGTGCTGCCGATGTAACTGTAAGGTGCTGATTATCAGGTAGTTGTTTAAATTTTTTGACCAAAAAATCAATTGCTGGAGCGGGGGCAAAGCCATCGTTTTGAATACCCATTGCCAATATCGGTACGGCGGTTTGCGCCAAAGCCTTTTCATAATCTTGTGCCGAGTTTTTGATTTTATATTTGCCATACAAACCCATATAACTCCAATCTTGAATTAAAGTCTTGGCTTCGGTTCCCCCAAAACCGACTTTTTTACCCGGAAAATAGCCCATACTTTGCGCCAGTAAGCGAGTAAAAAGCATAAATCCACCTGAGCCGATTTGATTAAACCCACGCCACATTTTATAATAATTGCTTCCGCAAGCAATCAAAATCAAGCCTTTGACGGGTAATGCTTGATGGGTAGCCAGCAAACAAGCAATTTGCCCGCCCAAGCTATGCCCCAAGAGGTAAATGGGTGCTTGGGGAAATTTTTGTTGCAGAATTTGCAACAAATGGGTATAGTCGTTGATGATTTCTTGATAACCAAAATCTACTTGCCGACTTGCTCGCACCGACGAATGACCCAGCCCACGCAAATCGGTGATAACCGTTGTGATATCCAGATGAGTTGCCAAATATTCGGCAAAAATTTTATAATATTTAGAAGACATACCCATTGCGGGCATCAAAACTAGGATAGCTTGACTGGAATTTGCAGATTTGGCAAGTATTTCGATTTGTGTGGAGGTATCGTCTTTGAAAGTAATAGGGATTATTTCGGAAAGCATTTAATTGAGATATTTTAAAAAATAAAAAAAAACAAATTTTTTAAGTAACAAGCCCAAAATAATGCATACAATATTTTTTGATAAAGTCTTGACGTGTCTCGCCTCTGGCGGATTTTTCAAGTAATTAAAAAAAATTATTCATTATTCACTATTCATTATTCATTCCTAAGAGGGTTCGTAACCTATTTAAGACATCGATGCACTTTTGCTCGTTTGTAAAGGTAGTAAAATCTCAAATTCGGTAATGAGATTGGGTTCGCTTTGAAAGCGGATAGAGCCATTGAGCCGCTCGATGGCTTTTTTGACTACATACAAGCCCAATCCATTGCCTTGTGATTTTTCGTTGGCACGAAAAAACATCTCAAAAATCCGATTTTGCAATTCGGGAACAATGCCTTCGCCATTGTCGGTTATTTTGAGGCAAATTTTTTGGTCGGTTTGGGTAACATCAATTTTTAAAATTGGATTTTTTTCATTGCAAAAGAAAATAGAGTTTTCAATCAAATTGACAAAAATGTATTTCAACAAATGCCGATACGACTGAAATTGAATATTATTTTGAATTTCGACTTGCCAATAAATGTTGTTTTCGTTCAGCTCGATACAAAAATCTGCCTCAATATCGCTCAGCAAGTCTTCAAAATCAATCAACATCAACTCATCTTCCTCCAATTCATTGATATCGTGTACCATCAAAAACTTATGGAGCATTTTGTCCATATTTTGGGCAGTAAACTCTACTTTGTCAAACAAATCTTGGGCTTGGGCATCTGATAAAATGATTTTGGCAAGTTGGTTCAAACCCAAAATAGTGGTAAGCGGGCGGCGCAAACTGTGCGATGAATGGTACAAAAAATTATCTAACTCGGTGTTCAATTGCGTGATTTCGCTGTAGCTTTTTTGCAGGTTTTCGGTTCTTTCTTTGACAATAGCTTCCAGATTGGTGTTAATAGCCTGAATTTCGGCTTGATTAGCCAAAAGCCTTAGGTTGGCTTCGCGGAGTTCTTCGGTTTGTTGCTCTACTTCTTCGCGTTTTTCTTGCAGTTCATTATTGACCAATCTGAGTTTTTCGTTGGTTTGTCTCGCTTTGAGATAGGCTTTTTCCAAAATCTCTTTGTGAGATTGGATTTGTCGACTTTTTCTTTCATTTTCCTCGGTTTCTTTGGCTAATAAGGCATTGGTGCGGCGTTGTTGGGCATACAAGATAAACACAAAAAAAGCCAAACCCAAGACTACGCCAAAGGCAAGCATAAAACCGTTGCGCAACAACATTTGAAAGTGAGCTTGGTTTTTTTGTTCTAACAATAATTTTTGTTGCTCTATTTCGGCGATTTTTTGTTTTTTTTCAAACTCATAAGTTACTTCCATTCGAGCAATTCGTTGGGCATTGGCGTTGTTGCGCAAGCTATCATTCAATTGTTTGTACAGGACTTGATACTGGTAGGCTTTCGCAAAATCGCGGAGTTCGGCATAGGCTAGGGCTATTTCCAAATAAGAATCTTGCTGATACTGAAGGTTTCTTATTTTTTGGGCATTTTGGAGGGCTTCTTGGGCATTTTGGAGGGCTTTGGCGGGTTGTTTTTGGCGGTTGTAAAAAGCGGCTAAATGATTTTTGGCGCGCCAAATCTCGGTTTCGGCATTTTGGCGGGTAGCCGATGCCAAGGCTTTTTCAAAATAATTCAATGCTTGGGCAGGTTTGCCAATTTTTTCATATACCTGAGCGATTGTCAAAATAGTCTCAAGGCGTGGTTCGGGTTGTCGTTTGGTTTGCATTTGGATAGATTCCTGCAAATATTTCAAAGCATAATAGCTTTGCGAAGTGTCTTGGGCATTGGGTTTGACTTGTTCGGCAAAGGTTGTACCCAAAGCAAACAAAGTAAAAGCATAATCGGTACTACGTTTTAACTGTGGTTTATTTTGCGCTATTTTGAGGCTTTGATGCAAAGATTTGAGGGCTTCGGTGTATTTTTTTTGTTTTCTGAGCAAATAACCTATCCAGTTTAACCCCCTGATTATCAGCAAGTTATCATTTGTCTTTTCGCCATATTCCAAGCTCGATCGCATATAATCGAGGGCTTTGTTGAGGTTTTCTTGTTTTTCGTAGCTCAGGGCGATGCGAAAATAATCTTGACTGATTTGGGCGTGGTTTTGATTTTCTTCGTTGATTTTGAGGCTAGCGAAATAATATTCAAGGCTTTTGTCGTACTTATTTTGGCGTTCATAGAGCAAGGCAAAATTTCGGTAATTGCGAGATACGCCGGCAGAATAATTGATTTTTTGGGCGATGGCGATACTCTCTTTGCCATATTGCAAAGATTGTTCATAATCGGCTTTTAGAAAATAAGCATAGCTTATCAGCCACGAGGATTTGTGAATACCAAATTTATAATCAAGTTTATGCGCGATTTGGAGGGCTTCTTGCGCCCTTTCTAAACTCTTTTGCGTCGAGGATGCCTGCTGGATAAAGGCAATCGCATTCAAAACATCGACTTTATTGCTGTCTTGGCGGGTATTTTTTAACAATGTTTCCAAACTATCCAACGACCCAAGTTGCAATTGCGACTCTCGCAACTCCCAAGCAATTGGTTTGATTTGGGGCTTGGGGTAGGAGGTGCGTTGCGCATACAAGTAAGGCGGAATAAACAATAAAATCAGTATTAGTAAAATTTTATACATCTATTGTGTTTAGAGCAATCCAAGTATTGTTGGTAAATAATCAAATCATAACTCATTGATTATCAAATAGTTATGATTCAAGGTTTGTTACATTTTTATTATCAGTTTTAATAATACGCAAAGTTTGTCAAAACATCAAATATACTCAAAATACTAGAGCATTTTTTTTATTTCGGCGTGAGTTTTAATTCATTTGCGGAAATATGTATTTAAAAATTTGTATAAGCAATTGACAGTCAATTGATTATATATTTATTCATTTTGTTTCAATTACTTCAGCCAATCTATTATATTCGCTAATTATTTCCTTGAAAATGAATGAACTGCAACAAATAACAACTGAAAACGAAGGGCGATTCAAGCAAAAATTTGCCCGCACTGCCAGCTACACAGCTTTTGCGCCCGGGCGCATCAATTTGATAGGTGAACATACCGATTACAACGGCGGTTTGGCAATACCCTCGGCTATCAATCGGTGGGTCTTGGTGAGTGGTGCCAAGCGTTGGGATACAACGGTGAGGGTATATAGCCATAATTTTCAGGAGCTATTGGAATTTGATTTGTTTACTGATTATCAGCCACTTAGCACTTGGCAGAAGTATGTATATGGAATGATAAAACTGCTTGATGACTTCGCACCTTTGCAATGCGGTTTTGAAGCCTATTTGTGGGGCAATGTTCCGGTTGGGGCGGGGGTTTCTTCCTCTGCGGCACTCGAGGTGGCTCTTGGCAACTTTGTGCGCGCTTTATTTCATCTCAATTTGTCGGACATCGAGTTGGTGAAAGTCTGTCAGCAGACTGACCATCAATATCTAGGGGTAAAAAGTGGTATGCTTGACCAATACGCCTCCCAATTTTCGCGGGCAGGTAAAGTAATGATTTTGGATTGTCAAAGGCTTTCGCATCAATATATTCCCGCCGATTTTGGTCAATATACTTGGGTTTTGGTCGACTCACAAGTCAAGCGCGAACTTGCCAATAGCAAATATACCGAAAGAGTGCAAGAAACTCGTTGGGGGCTGGAAGCATTGCAAGCGCAATTTCCCGAAATTCAAGGATTTAGAGATATTCGGGTAGAATACCTACCCTTTATTCAAGATAAAATGATTCAAAATCGTATTAAACATTATGTAAGCGAGAATATTAGAGTTGATGATTTTTCGCAAGCCATTGAAAGTCAAGACTTTAATCTTGCCGGTAAAATCCTCACGGCTTCTCACCAATCCTTGCGCGATGATTATGAAGTAAGCTGCCCCGAAATTGATTTTTTGGTTGAGCAAGCTCTTGCTCAAAACTACGTGCTGGGTAGTCGGTTGATGGGGGGAGGGTTTGGCGGTTGTACCATTAATTTGCTTGAAAATGAAACAATTGCCCAATTTGGCGAGTTGATTAGTAAAAAATACCAAGCCCAATTTGGGGTTCAACCCTTAGTTACAGTTTATAATTTGGTAGATGGGGCAGGGGTTTATTGAGACATATCAGAAAATGGGCTTAAAATCGCTTTGCTTACACCAAAATTTTCTTATAATTTTTTTATTTATAAATCATTGATTATCAGTTATTTAAAAATATTATATTTGTATAATTTTTTTAGCATAACTTTGCTCAACACCACTTAATTTAATAGCTACTTATATTATGCCCGATTTTAGTAATTTGTACCAGAAATATCGTCAAGAAGCCAGTCGCTATCACAAAGATTTGAAAAGACGCGATTATTTTCAAGAATTGTACGATATTGCCGAAGCCAAGGCACAAGTTTATCAGCAATGCTTGAGTTTTCTGGAGCAAAATAAACACGATTTGGCAAATTTTTTAAATCAACTGACCATTCCTGAAAATAAAATTCCCCCAACCGTGGGCGACAAAGACCTTTTTTTGGAAACTTGGGAGCGCGAAATCAAGAAAATTATTTGGGATTTGGATTAAAGAATTAGAAATTATATGGCTGCCTAATTATCCGCCAGAGGCGAGTTACAGTCAGTTAGTTACACCTTAATAAAGGTTCACCTTATTTTGCAATCATTGTTAAGTTGTTGATTTTCAGTTGTTTATGATTTTTTCTTTACCACAAAGCCCACTAAGTTCACACAAAGAACACTAAGTCATTTACTTTGTGAATCTTGGAGGGTGTTTTTTGGTGAACTTAGTGGTAAAATCAGCTTTTAAAATGGCTAATACTTTGAAAACCTGACAATTTTGAAGATTTGCCGCCTGCTTCTCACTTCTTGCTCTTTGCTCCTCGCTTCCTACTCCTCACTTCTTAAATTTTATTTCCCCGCAAAAACTCTTCAATGGTCATTCTTTTTTTTCCTTCCAATTGCAATTCATCAATTGCCAAATAACCATCTTGACAACTTACCAACAAAAATGAGCGATTGTCGGTCAAATAAGGCATTTTTTCATAAGCATCTTCCCTAAAATCATTGGGCAGAAGTGCTTGGTCAAAATCTAAATTGGTTTTAAAGATTTTGCAATTTTTCCCCAACAAAGTCGTCCAAGCGGCAGGGTAGGGCGACAAGCCTCGCACCAAATTATGAATTTCTACTCGAGTTCTTTGCCAGTTAATTTCGCAAGTTTCACGAAAAATTTTGGGAGCAAGTTTCAACTCCTGCGGTATGGTTTGAGGTACTTTGGGGTAGTTATCTTGGGCAATGGCTTGGACAGTTTGAAGAACCAAATCAGCCCCCAAAAACCGCAAGCGTTCATATACCGTACCCACATTGTCATCGGGCTGAATGGGAGTTTTGACCTGATAAATCAAATCGCCGGTATCAATTTCGTGTTGCAAAAAAAAGGTCGTTGCGCCGGTTTCTACTTCGCCGTTGATAATCGCCCAATTGATAGGAGCTGCTCCACGATACTGCGGTAGGAGCGAAGCGTGCAAATTGAAAGTGCCTAAGCGGGGCATATTCCATACGACTTCGGGTAGCATCCGAAATGCCACAATAATCTGTAAATCAGCCCGATAACTACGCAATTCAGCCAAAAAAGCCTCGTCTTTGAGTTTTTCGGGTTGCAAAACCGGAATGTTGTACTTAAGCGCGCAAGCCTTTACGGGCGAAATAATCAAGTCTTTGTTGTTGCGTCCGCCCCATTTATCGGTAGCCGTAATGACCGCCACCACTTCGTATTGATTTTCAATCAGCTTTTCTAGACTAGGCACGGCAAAATCAGGCGTACCCATAAAAACTATCCGCATAACCCAAAATTTTAAATGGTAAGAAATCCAATAACTTTCTTGGTAATGAAGAATGAATAATGTAAAGTGAATAATTTTTAATTACTTGAAAATCAGTATGTTATCAAAAATGTTGTTTACATTATTTTTTTCTTGTTCCTTGTTAAAAATAAAGGACTAAAGCCCCCTAGCAAAGATATGAAAAATGCACAAATGAAAACTAATTGTTTTAAAATAAACTCAAATATTTAATTGATAAACAATTGATAATCAGTGGATTGTATGAATAATTTGATGCCATTTAGGCATAATTCATTGGTTAATGTGCTTGTTTTCCGTCAAGTTTTGAGATAACTTTGTCCGCCTAGATATTGTACCAAAAATTTCGTTTGAATCCAATGCAAACTTTAAAAAAAATATTACAATCCATTGATTACCAGTTGGTTAGTGGTAACTTAGACCAAAACATCGATGCCATTGAGTTTGATTCTCGCAAGGCGAGAAACGGCAGTATGTTTGTGGCATTTAAAGGCACCAATACGGATGGGCATCAATACATTGGCAAAGCCATCGAGCTTGGCTCGCAGGTGATAGTTGGCGAGGTAGTTCCAACAAATTTGCCGGAGGGCATCACTTTTATTCAAGTGCAAAATTCTGCCAAAGCTTTGGGGCAAATGGCGGCTAATTTTTACGACAATCCTTCGCAAAAACTCAAAGTAGTGGGCATTACCGGCACCAATGGCAAAACGACCAATGTAACCGTTTTATACAAATTGTTTTGTGCCTTGGGCTATCGCGTGGGTTTGCTTTCTACAGTTGAAAATCGCATCCATGAGACCGTTATCCCTTCCAACCTTACTACCCCCGATGCCGTTACGATTCAGGCTTTGATGGCAGAAATGGTCAAACAAGGCTGTACGCATTGTTTTATGGAAGCCAGTTCGCACGCCATTGTGCAAGAGCGCATTGCCGGAATCAACTTTGCCGGGGCAGTATTTACCAACATCACGCACGACCATTTGGATTTTCATCAAACTTTTGACAATTATATCAAAGCCAAAAAAAAATTATTTGACGAACTTCCCAAAACTGCCTTTGCTTTGGTAAACATTGATGACAAACGGGGGGCGGTGATGTTGCAAAACTGCGCGGCGCACACTCAAAAAACCTTTGCTTTGCGAAATCCGGCAGATTTTAAAGGTAAAATTATTGAAAATACAATCCAAGGTTTGTTTTTAGAAATCAATCAACGACAGGCTTGGTTTCGATTGATTGGCGATTTCAATGCCTACAATTTATTGAGTGTATTTGGCGTGGCTTATTTGTTGGGCGAATCTGAAGAAGATGTTTTGACCGAATTATCCAATTTGAGTTCGGCTCCCGGGCGATTTGAACAAGTACGCTCGCCGCAAGGCATTACGGGTATCGTGGATTATGCACACACGCCCGATGCCCTCAAAAATGTTTTGGAAACCATCGAGCAGTTATGTGCCGAAGGTCAGCAGGTCATCACCGTAGTAGGTTGTGGGGGCGACCGCGATAAAACCAAACGCCCGATTATGGCAAAAATTGCCGTAGAATTTAGTCAGCAAGTAATCCTTACATCGGACAATCCGCGCACCGAAGACCCCGAGGCAATCCTTGCGGATATGGTTGCCGGACTAAGCCCCTCAGATAAACATAAAGTAAAAGTAATCGAAAATCGCCGCGAAGCCATCAAAACTGCGTATAGCTTGGCTCACGCCGAAGATGTGATTTTGATTGCCGGTAAAGGACACGAAAATTATCAAGAAATTCAGGGAGTCAAATATCCTTTTGATGACAAAGAGGTACTGCTTGAGATGTTTAAGCAAGGCTGATTTCAATACTTTGGACAGTTTCTAGTTTCTAGTTTCTAGTTTCTAGTTTCTAGTTTCTAGTTTCTAGTTTCTAGTTTCTAGTTTCTAGTTTCTAGTTTCTAGTTTCTAGCTATTCGCTAAGTATATGATAATCAGCTAGTTATACAAAATAAAGTAACATAATTTGTTGACCGTGTCCGCCTCTGGCGGATTATCAGCCATAGACATACCCAGTCAATTACTTACAAAAACTGTCCGAAGTATTGATTTTTAAATAATCACTTAATCTTTAAGTGCTTAACCCGAAACAAGAAACCCGAAACAAGAAACCCGAAACCCGTATTTATGTAATTTTCCATTCACAAAATACTGTTTTTTTAAATGTTAAGAATTAAATTTGTTGAATTATAAATTAGTGCATTTATTTACACAAATTTAACAAAGAACAAATCGTCAATTATCAAAAGCCAATAATTATGCTAAACGTAGTGATTTTCGGACCTCCGGGCGCGGGCAAAGGCACGCAAAGCGAAAAACTGATTGAGAAATACGGGTTTGTCCATATCTCAACCGGCGATATGTTTCGCGCACATATCAAAAACCAAACTCCTCTGGGCAAAAAAGTAATCGAATATACCGATAATGGCTTGCTAGTACCCGATTCTATTACGATTGATATGTTGCAAGAAGAAGTCAATAACAACCCTCAAGCCAAAGGTTTTTTGTTTGATGGCTTCCCCAGAACTGTACCCCAAGCCGAAGCCTTAGATGCTTTGATGGAAAAGAACGGCTCGGCAATTCACGCTGTAGTTGCTCTTGAAGTTACCGAAGAAGAAGTAAGAGGCAGGATTCGCAAGCGGCGCGAAGTTTCACAACGGGCCGATGATGAAGATGAAAAAGTAAACAAACGAATTGATGAGTATTTCAATAAAACTATTCACGTTTTGCCGTTTTATGAGCAACAAGGCAGACTAGAGCGCGTAAATGGAATCGGAGATATTGATGAAATATTTGAAAATATTTGTAAAGCATTAGCTTAAAATAAATACTTGATAATCAAGAAATTGCGAAAAACAAGTGATAACCATTGCTTGTTTTTTTATTTTCATAAAATTCATATATACCTGATATGGAAAAAGAAGATTTTAAAGCCATTTTGACCAAAGTTCGCAATTATGAAATTCGGATTCGCAAAGCCGTCAATTCTCAAATGCGGGGTAGCTTTGATTCGGTTTTCAAAGGCACAGGATTGGAGTTTGATGATGTGCGCGCTTATCAATATGGTGATGATGTGCGGCGGATTGACTGGCACGTAAGTGCCAAAGGCGATGAAACTTATATCAAAGTATTCAAAGAAGAAAAAGAGCAAACCGTGTTTTTTTTATTAGATGTAAGCGATTCGCAAAAAATTGGGGCTGATGCCCAAACCAAACTCGACCTTACCAAAGAAATATGCAGTGTGTTGGCTCTTTCGGCAGTCAAAGAAGAAAGCGAAGTAGGCTTGATTTGTTTTTCTGACCAAAAAGAAAAATACATCAAACCCGACAAAGGAATGAAAAAAGCTTATGAAATAATGCTCAATTTGTTTCGCTTAGAGCCGATTTCGCGCAAAACCGACCTCGCCGGATTTATTCATTTTGCCCTCAACCTTATCAAACGGCGGGCAATTGTGATTCTGATTTCGGATTTTATCGCCGAAAACTACCAAGACGCGCTCAAGTCGCTGGCACGCAAGCACGACCTCATTGTATTACACATATTTGACCAAAAAGACCTCGCTTTGCCCAAACTTGGGCTGATTCCGATTATTGACAAAGAAACCCAAACCACGCGTTGGGTCAATACCTCTGCCCAAAGTTTTCAAAAACAATTGCAAGAAAGTTTTGAACAAAGTAAAGCCGAATTGGAAAACTTTTGTCGGCAATACCAAGTTAATTACCTGCCGATACAAACCAATGAAGATTTTGTGCCAAGTTTGATAAAATTGTTCAAAGTTCGCAATCTTAGCAATCGCGGGGCAAGTTGAGGCATAAGTACAAATTTTGGGGTTATTAATTGATCAATTTAAAAAGTAAAACAATTTAATATACTTGATAAGTTATTGATTGTCAGATAATTACAAAATCAATTATACTGCTTTCACGCTTATTCTTACACACTCGGCTATTTATCTTTAAAAAAGAATTAATTTTGCAAAAAATTTAATTAGACATAAACTATGAAAGGCTTTATCATTTTGGGGACAATCTTGGGGGCTTTGTCGGTGGCATTGGGGGCTTTTGGGGCGCACGCGCTCAAAAACATTCTGGTTGCCAACCAACGTTTAGACACTTTTGAGTTGGCATCAAGGTATCAGTTTTATCATACCTTGGCTATTTTGGGTTTGGGCTTGAGTTTGGGGCATTTTCAACATAAATTGATTTACATTGCTGGGTATTCGTTTTTAATCGGAATCTTGATTTTTTCGGGTTCACTCTACGCCTTAGCACTGACCAATTGGCGGTGGCTGGGGGCTATTACCCCAATTGGAGGAGTCGCGCTTATTGTGGCTTGGGTACTTTGGGGCTTGGGGTTGTATTATGCACAAAACTAGGGAATGATGAATTACTCATTGGAAATTATGTAACTATCTGATTTTAAATGAGTTATATTTTTTGACTTTTGACAAAATCGGTTTTCCGCCACAATTCTTAGCGCATAAAATATGCCTTAAAAGCCTCAAAAACTGGGTTTTAAATACTGGGTTTTATTTTGCTTAGGGGTTGGAGGCTTTTTTGGACTTTCGATAAAAAGGCACTTTTGTCGAAAGTCCAAAAAAGGTTTTCAAAATTTTTAAGTCGGCTTTATTTCCCTCAAAAAGCTTTGGGGATTAATTTTGAAGCAAAAAAATGTCAAAAGTCAAAGATTATCAAGTATTCATAAAATTGTAACCCAGCCTTTAGGCTGTGGGAGGCACAGCCTAAAGGTTGGGTTACATTCTTATTTGTCAAAAGTCAAAATATTTTGGAGTTTCATTTTATTTTGCATCTATCTCGAAATTTCAAATTGCTCGAATTTTTATTTTCTAAGTCTGACTTAGAATCAATCTTATAACTCAAAAATATCATAACTTATTGATTATCAATTAGTTGTAATTTAATTTAGAATCTTCGCTACTTTTCAGAAATTGCCGAAGGCAATTCCATTGAATTCTGAAAAGCTCTCGCTTTTCAGTGATTCTGAACATTACCAAGCAAAATGAATATTTTGCGAAGGTAGAGAGCGAAGCTCTGAAGAATCTAAAGCGTTGATTATCAAGAGTTTCAGATTCTTCGGAGCTTCGCTCGGTAATTTCACCAAGCTATCGCTTGGTTCATTA
>JALONJ010000266.1 GCA_025455045.1 Microscillaceae bacterium
CCGCTTCAAAGTGAATTTTTACGACTTTTCACCCCGAAATTCTAGGGTTTCGCTAAGGGCAATTTAATGAGAAATACATTTAAAGCATTGATTATCAATCATTTATGTATTTTGCTATTTTTATAAATATAAAAGTTAAAATATCAAACTTGTGTTCAATTATTTTACAGTGGGAATTGCTGTGCTACTTCAAGTAATTTGTGTAACTATCTGATTATCAGATAGTTAGTAAATAACTCGGAGCTAGAAACTGTCCGAACTATTGACTAAGAAATTAGGAATTATTTAATTACCTGCGTGTGTCCGCCTTTGGAGGAGTTTAGTTTATAGCTATCCCTAAAAAAAACCCCTTGTAAAGTTTTAAAATTTTACAAGGGGATTTTTTGTATTGTCCAATTGTTTTTTGTCAAATAAATTACTTTAAATGCTTCAAAATACCGGGAATTGGTCCGCTAGGATTCATAATCTCTTTCAAGTCTTTGTATTCAACTCGGATGTACCCACAACCCCGCATTTTGTAAGGCAGTCGCTCAGTAAGATGAAAAGTCATTTTGTCTTTACCGAGTGAAAATGAGGTAGTTTCGCTGGGTTTTACTTTACATTTTTCAAGAGTAGCTTCGTCCAAAGTATTACCACAGGCTTTGCTGATGCGCTCAATAATGAGCTTGTTGAGTTCGGCAAGGGCATTGGGCTTAAACAAGTCTTGGATTTCGTACATTTTACCCCGTTTAAAATTGATGTTGATGCCGTGCGAGTCGTCAAACATCTGGGTATCATTATTTTTTGCCAAATGGTGTTGTTTGCAAATACTGATTACTTCGTTGCTAAAATAAGTGATGTCGTATTTTACATCTTCCTTAAAATTTTGTTTCGCATCTTCAACCTCTTTGATTTTGGTAGAGTGATAAAAATAATCTTCAATCCACGTATTGACCTTTTGGGCTACTTGCATATCGGTGATGCCCGAAAGTTGCGGGTAGCTAATCAAAATACTTCGGGACTTGTCAGACGATTCATTTTTGACTTCAATCGGCTCTAGAGCTAATTTCAACACTACCGAATCATCAAACTTGGTCAGGGTAAATTCTTTTTCATTGTTGCCATTGGCATCGGTGGTTTTGCCCTTGAGTTGTTGGGGGTCGGTAAGTTTACCGATTAATTTGGTTTGAGTTTTACCATCTTTGTCGAGCAATTCAATGGTAAAATCGCCTTCGTGCAATACGCCCTTCAGCATTTGGTCGTGGTGATTATCGCCTTTTAGCCAGTAATTTCCTGACAATTCGGAACCATATCGCCGGATATTCATTTGAATATCTTGGTCGTTTACTTTACCCAAATAGGTGTTATCAAAATTATCGAGGGTCTCGATGCTAACGCCGGATTTGGCTTCTTTTTTTGAGGGTTCTTTGGTATCTTCGGAAGCTCCTGAGTTGCCGCAAGCATTTAAACCAATTAAAATTGCCACAAGCCAACAAAATTGTAAAATTTTCATAATTTGAAATTTCGGCTATGATTTGAAATTAATTTATTTTGATGAATAATTGAAAACAATGCAAAATTCAACAAGCTGATTATTAAGATAACTCATTGGTAGTCAAATAATTATACAAAAGGCGATTCAAGTTCAACTTTGTTAGGGCTGTAATGCCCACAAAATTACAATATTTTTGTGAGCAAATAAGAATCGTTTGGGTTTAAAAATTATCCGAGTAATATTTTGTCATCATTCACAAGCCCAAATTAATTTATCAATTTTTAGACCAAGCCTCAGCAAAAGAATTTTATCATCAGAAAAATATCGGTTCTTCCGTACTTTTAGCGCATTTGTTTGCAGTAGTTGCTTCCGCCTTGGGCGGACAAGCAACGGCGCAGGAATAATGACTTGATTTGGCGATTTGTTGATTTTTAATGACCAATGGACTTGATTTGTTTGTCGGGTTTATCAATCCGCAATGGCAATCCAGCCCAACTTACCTGCGCACTTTCCAAGATAAGATGTTGCGTTTGATTAAAAAAAAGATTAACTTTAAGATTAATTTACCAAGCACAATTGAAAATGGAGGCAATCACTTTATCGCTCAAACAGTTCGGAAGCTTCTCGAATGATGAATTTTATAATTTTTGCCAAGACAACCCCAATTTAAAATTTGAACGCTCGGCACAAGGGCAAATCATTATTATGCCAAATACTGGAGGTCAAACCGGAGATTTGAACTCCGAACTCAATATGCAAATGAGAATTTGGAACAAACAGAGCAAACTAGGCAAAGTGTTTGATTCTTCTACCGCCTTTCAATTGCCCAGTTCGGCAGTGCGCTCGCCCGATGTGGCTTGGGTGAGTATATCAAGGTGGCAGGCTTTGAGCGATGAGCAACAAACCAAGTTTCCGCCACTCTGCCCCGATTTTGTGATTGAATTGCGTTCCGAAACCGACAATTTGAAAGAATTGCAGAAAAAAATGACCGACGAATGGCTAGGCAACGGTTGCAGTTTGGCTTGGCTGATTGACCCCAAAGAAGAAAAAGCGTATATTTATCGCCCTACGCAGGCTTTGGAAGTAGTGAGTGGTTTTGACCAAACCATCGGCGGGGGTGAGGTGTTGCCCAACTTCGTACTAGATTTACGCGAGTTGAAAAATCTGGGATAGACGATTGGATAGCAAAATAGTAAAGCCTCCTAATTCGACAGAGGAACAATGATTTGGTTGGTTGATTTGGAGATTTCTAATGACCCAAAAAAATAACCCAATGACCCAAAAAGAAACTGGAAACTATTGAGGTTTGATACCAATGCTAAACTCCGAGCGAATAGAATAAAACAAAGTATTGGTATAGTCTTCCAAAAATACCTCAATTGTTTGGACAGTTTCGGGGGCTTGGCAAATGACCCAAGGGCGCAAATGCACATAGTCGGAGCAAACCTCGACCTCAAGGTAAGGAATATTCAAAAATTCGTTTAACTTATTGAAAATGAGGTGGTAAGTCATTCTATCCAACAAAGAACAACCAAATCGGTGATAAGAAGCCGAAGGCATATAATCTTGCAAATACATTTGCGTAACGCGCAAAACCAGTCGCTCTAGGTGCGATAAGGGGTAGCCCAAGCCCTGAACCAACTGACCGGCTAAACGCAAATTTGTCCAATCGTCTTGATTCATCAGTTGTCGCAGATTAAGGTCTATTTCATCCATTGGTATAGTAATTGAATGCAAAATTTTATTACTAAAAATATTGAATGAATTGCTTTTTACCAAATTTTTTCTAATAATTCTCATTGATTACCTATACTGATAGCTAGAAAAAAAGGTTCTTTACGCATTCTCAGGAAATTCTAGCTTTATTCTCAACCTAAACTCGCTTACGCGCGCAGGCTAGACAGCCCGCGTTACAATTTTTCTGAAAAGTGGTAAAGAACCGAAAAAAATTATAACTAATTGACTATCAATGTTTTATACATATTACGTGAAATTATTTGAGTTTTTTATTATCTTAAAATAATGCAATTTTGTTTTTGAAATAATTGATGATTTGCCCAAAATATTATTTTTGTATCATAACTAGCTCATTATTAATTGATTACTAAGGAATAATTACAAAATAAAGTAAACTTTTTAAAAACATAATTAATTGAAAATCAGGTAATTAAACAATTCCTAATTCCCAATTATTAATTCCTAATTCCTAAGCTACTCAAGTTAAATAAGTTGATAATGGAAAAAATAGCCGAAACTCAATATCTCGAGATATTTTTTGCCCCAGAGTATCATACCTTAGTTTATCGCTGGTTTGGCAACAATAGTCTGATGCAAGATGAGGAATACCAAGCCGAAATGCTTTATGTGCAGGCACTAGGTTTTGAGCATCGCCCCAATACGCTGGTAGCCAATATGCTCAAATCCCAGTATGCAGTTTCATTGCCAATGCAAGCTTGGGTAAATACAGAAGTAATGCCGGAAGCGGTCAAAAATGGATTAAAGCAAATTTTTTTGGTTATGAGTCAAGATTTTATCCAACAAATCAGCATTGAACAAGTGATAGAGGGCTATCCGCAAGGGCTGAAAGTCAAATTTTTTCAAACCGAAAAAGAAATTTGGGATTATCTAAAAACAACACCAGATACTCATTCCTGAATGTATTGCAAATATTTACAGGAATTAAAAATGAATAATTACGAATTAGAAATTGCATAAACATCCGATTATCAATATTTTATACTGCTCAATTGTTTGTTTTATTTTTAAAATATTCCATAAGCGAAATGGTTGGCATATTTTATAAATTTGTCTGTCTCTGGGCGATTAGCACAGTACTCACTCATAAAACTTCTTGCGTAAAATATACTCCTCTACCGCTTCCGGCACCAAATATTTGATAGATTTCTGTTGCTGAATACACTGCCGAATAAAAGTAGCCGAAATATCCATCAAAGGAGCTTGCACCCACTGTACTTTGGGGTGCTGGTCGAGGTCGCTGGGCGCGGTGTTGGGGCGCGGATATACATACAAACTAAAATATTCTAAAATTTTGTCATAATTTTTCCAATTTTTGAATTGCGTCAAATTATCGCTGCCCATAATGAGGGCAAACTCATCTTGAGGGTATTTTTCTTGAATCACGGTGAGTGTATCAATGGTATAGCTCGGCTTGGGCAAATGAAACTCAATATCTGAGGCTTTAAATTTAAAATTGTCGGTGATGGCTTTCTCGACCATATCTAAGCGGTCAAACTCGTGCAAGAGGGTTTTTTGTTTTTTGAAAGGATTTTGGGGCGATACCACAAACCATACCCTCGCCAAGTCGGTATGCTCTGCCATCGTATTGGCAATAATCAAATGCCCGATATGAATAGGATTGAATGAACCAAAAAATAAACCGATTTTCATAATTGCTCGACAATAGAATACTGACCATAGTTTTTAGACCACCCATAATCAATTTGACAACTTATGGTCTTGATTTATTAATCTAAGCAAATATATGTTTTTTTTAAGTCATTAGCCCCAATAGTTGGTGAGGTTTGCGGTTTTGACTTGTCAATTGACAGTTAAATACCTCAAAATCAATTGATTAGCTTCAAGCTGTAAAGTTGGGAAATGCTATGCTATTTTGAGCCAATCGTACATTTACCATAAAACTTAGCAAGTTAATGGGCTGTTAAACTATTCAAATTAACCCAAATTTTGTAACGAAATATGGGCAAAGGCAGTAAAAACGTATATATTTAAAGCAAAAAGATAAAATTATATTTTCTGCCAACGTGGAACTCTTTTTGTTAGAAATAAAAGCATAATTCAGCGAATCAAAAAAAGAAGAAATCCATTCTTCAAAAAAAATTATGAAAATTATTCATAAAACTCTCGGACTTGTGTGGTTGGGTTGTTGGTTATTTGCTACAAATTTGACCGCCCAAACCCCTTATGCCGCTTATAATGTGGACTCTGATGGCGATGGCGTACCCGACGTGCGCGACAAATGCCCCGATACCGACAAAAACCTCAACGGTCACGAGTTTGAAGCCGAAGTAAACGGCAAAAAAATGTTTGTAAAAATTACTGATTTGAAAGGTGGATTTCAAAATCGCCGCCGCCGTTTTCTCGTGGAAAATAGCCGCTTAGAAAAAGAAAAGAAAACCCTTATCGAGTCAGTCAGAGGCAAAATAGAACGCCTGAGCGATGAACAACGCAATCGCTTAAGCATTATAGATACCTCTTTGGCTAAAAACAAAGCCCATTTAAAAGACTTGATATACGAAGCCAAAGTAAAAGTAGAGGGCAAAGAACAAATAGTTGAACTTCACATTGGCGTAGATGAGTTTGGCTGCCTCCCCGACCGCGATGGCGATGGCGTGCCGGATATGGTGGACAAATGCCCCGATTTGCCCGGCATCAAAGCCCTTGACGGCTGCCGCGACCGCGATGGCGATACCGTACTTGACCACGTGGACGACTGCCCCGACGAACCCGGCTTGGTGCGCCTCAAAGGTTGCCCCGACAAAGGCTTGGGCGACCGCGACAAAGACGGAGTGATTGACAAAGATGATGTCTGCCCCGATGTACCCGGTCCCAAAGACAACAAAGGTTGCCCCAAATTGGTCAATAAAGAGCAAGAAGAAATCATCAACAAAGCCAGCAAAGTATTGTTTGCCACAGCTTTGGCGGATTTGCGCCCCGAATCTTTGGATATTTTGGACAAATTGGCACAAGTCATCTTTGACCTGACCCAAAAATACGGCAAGCTTGCCATTCGCCTTGAGGGACATACCGATAGTGATGGCACCAATGAAATGAATCTTGAACTCTCCCGCGCGCGTGCGCGCTCGGTGCGCGACTATTTGGTCAGTAGAGGTGTTGATGCTTTTACCATTGCCACTGCCGGATACGGCGAAGAACGCCCAATTGATACCAATGCGACTCCGCAAGGCAAGCAAAACAATCGCCGAACTGATATTGTAATTACCACTGCCCCCAAATAATGAGTTTGTGAACTTCCGAGTTCCTTGTTTCGGGTTTCTAGTTCCGAGTTCCTTGTTCAAAATTAACTATTTTAAAAAGCATAAATTTCATAAATAATTGATAATCAATTACTTATGAGATATTCGCAAAGTATTGAAATGATACACGATTTATCAAAAAACCAAACCTTTCTTTGCTTTTTCAGAGAAAGGTTTTTTTATGGTTAAATAATGGAATGATGAGATAGTGGAATGGTTTTGTGTTTTTGAAAATTTCAAAATTCGCAAATTTGAAAATTCCAAAATTCAAAAATCTATTAATTATTTTATAACTTTACCAGCAAATATTTGTCATTAGAATTTGAATACACTATGAATCAAACAAGCGTAGCCACCGAACCCAAGATATTGGTCAGTCTCGAGAATCGCATCAAAACCATCACTATTAATAACCCCAAAGCCAAAAATGCCGTAGGGAGCGAAACCGCCAAAGAACTTTGTCGAGCCATTACCAGTAGTTTTATGGATGATACTCGAGTGATTATTTTGACCGGAGCCGAAGGCAACTTTTGCAGTGGAGCTGATGTAAGTGCCGATACCATGAACAACCCCAAAGAATATGATGTAACCAAATACTTGCGCGAAACCATCAACCCCATCATCCTCAATATTCGGAATCTGAATATTCCGGTTATTGCCAAAGTACGAGGGGTTGCCGCCGGAGTAGGGTGCAATTTTGCTTTGGCTTGCGATATGGTTTTTGCCACTCCTACCGCTATGTTTAGCCAAATATTTACCAACATTGGCTTGTCGAGCGATGGCGGCGGAGCTTATTTTATGACCAAAATGGTGGGGTATAAAAAAGCCTTTGAATTAATGGCAACTGCCGCCAAAATCACCGCCCCCGAGGCTTTGGCAATGAATATGATTAACCATATTTATTCAGAAACCGACATTGATGAAGAAGTCCAAAAAATGGCTGAAAAACTGGCAAACGGACCTTTTATTGCCATTCAACAGACCAAAGCCAATTTGCGCGAAGCCAATTCCGGCTCTTTGGAAACTACTTTGGATATGGAGGCGGTCAATCAAGCCAATAACTTTCAAAGCAATGATTTTGTAGAAGGAGTCAGCGCTTTTATCCAAAAACGTAAACCCAATTTTAAAGGCGAGTAAAACGATTTTGGCTTGCTTGATTTTCAAATTTGCGAATTTTTGGATTTTCAAATTTACTCATATTCTCAAAAGGTAGTTCAAAAAAATTTTTGAGTTATGTGGGCTTGATGAAATAATAAATTCCAGATTTTTAATCATAAACAGGACGCAGTAGCCCAAGCATTGAAGCAAATTTTATGAAAATAACTTTTGAAAATGTAACCCCGGCACCTTTGGCTGGGGTTTTGAATTATAATGTTGAACAAGCCGCCAAGTCAGAAATTTGGCAAAATGAGGTGAGTTTTGAATCAAGTAACAACTATCAAGTTTCGGCTCCTTCGGGCAAGGGCAAATCAACTTTTATCCATTTATTGTATGGCTTGCGCCGCGATTACACCGGACAAATCAAGCTAGACAATCAACTTTTGAGCAAATTATCGAGCTATGAGTGGGCAAAAATTCGCCAAACCCGTTTGTCAGTTGTTTTTCAAGATTTGCGCTTATTTGCCGACCTTACTGCCTACGAAAACATCAGGGTCAAGGCGGTTTTGCAAAAACAAGATTTAAAGAAACAAATAGACGAAATGGCTGATTATCTGGGCGTTAGTGCCTTGCTCGCCAAAAAAGCCGGTTTGCTCTCGTATGGCGAGCGACAACGAATTGCCATTATTCGGGCATTGCAACAACCTTTTGAGTTTTTGTTGCTCGATGAGCCATTTAGCCACCTCGACCCTGCCAATATCCAAAAAGCTTGTGATTTGATTCAACAACAATGTCAGTCTTTGGGAGCTTCAATCATTATGACCTCTTTGGGTTATGAGTATCAAATGCCTATCCAACAACGATATGTTTTGTGATTAAAAAGATGTTTTTTGTGCTTTTTTTTAGATGATAACTCAGACAGTTTTGGGTTTCTAGCTCCGGCAATTCTCGGTTCTTCACCACTTTTCAGGAATGAAAAAAATTTCTTTGTCATTCTGAGCAAAGCGAAGAATCTAAAGCGTTGATTATCAAGAGTTTCAGATTCTTTTCCTGAAAAGTGGTGAAGAACCCAATTCTCACTTTGACACATCTAACTCATTGACCGTGTCCGCCTCTGGCGGATTATTAGTATTATATGTTTTTTACAAAAATTATTTAAAATATGTAACGTGAATATTTTAAGATATATTGAAAAAATACAAAAAATTAAAGTTTAAAAAAAGGTGGTGTTTTAAAAAGTATGATAAGTTAACAAATTGATTTTCAGTTACTTATAAAGAAAATTGCTCAAACAATTCTTAAAAAAATGGATAATTTTTGGGCTTGGTATATGCTAGTCAAGTAATTTTCAAACATTTTAAAAAAATAGTAAATTAACGTGAATATTTTAGTAACTATTTGATAATGAGCTAATTATGATGTAAAAATACGCTTTTTTTGACAAATCATCAATTATTTTAAAAATAAA
>JALONJ010000267.1 GCA_025455045.1 Microscillaceae bacterium
ATTTTGCTTGGTAATGTTCAGAATCACTGAAAAGCGAGAGCTTTTCAGAATTCAATGGAATTCCTAAAGGCAATTCCTGAAAAGTGGTGAAGATCCTATGGGTGCATTTCAAATTTACGCTTTTCTATTGCCTCACCCTAGCCCTCTCCAAAGGAGAGGGTCATAGGTAGTAAATTTGAAATGCACCCAGATCCTATACTTATTGTACCGCTTTCTTTTGCTTGATAAAAATAGTATATCAATTCAATGACTGCTCCACTAACCTACAAGCCAGAGGGTGCATTTCAAATTTACTACCTATCACCCTCTCTTTCGGAGAGGGCAGGGTGAGGCAAAAGAAACGCGTAAATTTGAAATGCGCCCGTGCCAAAAAATAAAATTCCTACCTTTTGGTTTATAAATTCTACAAAATGTGTAGGTTAGAGAAAAATTTCCAAACCTAATTTTTATCAAATTAAAACCCTTATTATTCTTTATGTTCAAATTTACAAATATCATTTTTTGGAGTTTAATCGGGCTTTCTTTGGGGGCTTGTCAAAAATCAAATACCCAGCCCAATCCAGCTTCGGGGCAAGTCGATGACCAGACCAAAGCTCCGGCCAAAATTACGTCTTATCTTACCGGCGATGCGGCTGATGTAAATACCACTACCACTGGCGGGGCTGTATTGATGGGCGGGAGTACCGATGTAGATGAGGCTTTTCGCTGGATGATTCAAAAATCAGGGGGCGGTGATTTTGTCATCATTCGTGCTTCGGGAGCCGATGGTTATAATCCTTATATTTATACCGATTTGGGCGGTGTAAACTCGGTTGAGACTTTCATTCTTGATTCACGCACCAAAGCCCAAGATGCCGCAGTTGCCCAAAAAATCCGCAATGCTGAGGCTTTGTTTATTGCCGGAGGCGACCAAGCCAACTATGTTAATTATTGGAAAGATACACCCGTAGAAGATGCGGTCAATTATTTGATAAATACCAAAAAAGTGCCGGTAGGTGGCACCAGTGCCGGCTGTGCCATTATGGGACAACAATACTTTGGGGCATTGAATGGCTCGGTTACGACGAGTCAAGCCCTTACCGACCCTTATAATCGCTATATGACTATTGGCAGTAGCGATTTTATCAGTCAGCCGTTTTTGACCAATACCATTACTGACACTCATTACAACAACCCCGACCGCAAAGGACGGCATTTTGCTTTTTTGGCAAGAATGACCAAAGATTGGAATTTGAATGCCAAAGGCATCGGCGTAGAAGAAAGAACAGCCGTCTTGATTGACCAAAATGGACTTGCCAAAGTAGTGGGATCCGCCAAAGCGTATTTTTTACAAAGATACAACAACAGCACCCCTGAGCAATGTGTGAGTAAAAAGACTCTTACTTGGAACAATAACCAACAGGCAGTACGAGTGTACGAAATTCAAGCCTCAGGTACTGTAGCTACCGCCTCGGCTAGTATTGATTTGAGCAATTGGGCTACGGTCAATGGGGGAGTTTGGAAATTTATGTCTAGCAACAACGGCGTTTTTTCGTACTAGAATCATAGTTTAGATGTAGAATAGAGGATTGTGAGGGCAGAATATAGCTAAAAAAGACTTCCAATCCTCAATTCTTACATTTTTTCAAAGAGATAAACACAATACTTCGGACAGTTTTTATAAGTAATTGACTGTGTCTGCCTCTGGCTGATTATCAGCTAGTTATGCTATTTCAAATATTTCTTGTAACTAATTGACCGTGTCCGCCTTTGGAGGATTATCAAGCACTTAACAAAAAACTCGGAACTCGGAACTAGAAACTGTCCGAACTATTGAAACATAATCTTCAGCCAATTTCAATAGCATTGGCTATTTCTTAGGCTCTGATACCGATTCATCTACTTCTTGTTCTACGGGTGCGCTATTGTCGGCACTTGAATCGGCTTTGGCTTCGGTTTTCTTTTCTTCGGCTTTGTTGCTATCGGCATTTTCTTTCTTTTCTTCTTCTTTTTTGGCTTCACCACCGCCACAAGCGGCAAAGGTAAATAGACCTAAACAGGCAAAAACAACAATGATTTTTTTCATAATACTAAAAATGGAATATTGGTAATTGTCTAAGGAATTAACAATTGGAAATCAGAAATTACTTAATTACTTGATCTTCAATTAGTTATGATTTTAAAAATTTTATTTTATGTTGTATCTATTTCTAATTTATTTTTTTAAAAGATATACAGCAAAAAATTAAGGAACAAGAATAAAATAAAGTAAACAATTGAATTTATGAATTAATTGATAATCAATGTATTACATTAGCACATTAGCACATCAGCACATCTTATAATTAACTCATTACTAGAAGGCTTGTGGGTGGTTCATTGCCAAATCAGCCAATACTTTGCGATTGAGCGTGATACCGGCTTGGCTCAATTTGTTGATAAATACCGAATAGCTCAAACCGTGGGTACGAGCGGCGGCATTGATACGTTGAATCCATAAGCGGCGGAAAAGGCGTTTTTTCTGACGGCGGTCGCGGTAAGCATACCCCAAACCTTTTTCAACGGTGTTTTTGGCTACAGTCCATACATTTTTTCTTCTGCCCCAATAGCCTTTGGCAATTTTTAATACGCGTTTTCTGCGCGCGCGTGACGCTACCGAATTTACCGAACGTGGCATAAATTTGAAATTTTATGATTTTTGGCGATTTGTACTAACTAACAAATACTTAGTTGCCGCAATCAAGTGAAATAATGAATAAGGAATGAATAGTAAATAATGTAGCACGAATAATTTTTTAACTACTTGAATATCAAGACTTTATCAAAAAATATTGTACGCATTATTTTATTCTTGTTACTAAATTAAAGCAACAACATGGCTTTTACGTTGTTCATATCTGATGAATCTACCAAGCCGGAGTGAGTTAAACGGCGTTTTTGCTTAGTAGTTTTTTTAGTCAAGATATGACGCTTGTAAGCGTGTTTTCTTTTGATTTTTCCTGAACCGGTGAGTTTGAACCGTTTGGTAGCCCCGGAATTAGGTTTAACTTTTGGCATTTTATTTAAAATTTACAGTTCTCCATTTTGGGAGCGCAAAGTTAAGGAATTTAATTGGAATTTTTCAAATCGAATGCAAAATAAAAATCACTTTAGTTGCGCATTCGGGCGGCTAATTGCAAAGACATATCCAAAAACAGGATTTTGGCGTTGGCGTTGCGCTCCAAATGATAAATAGCCTCATTGAGTTGTTGATACACAAACTCAATTTTTTCAAAACTCATTGTCTTGGCAAAGCCGCGAATAAAATCCAGTTTAGCTCCGCTCAATCGCAACAGTTTTTCGTTGTTTGCCAGCATTATCAACGATTCTCGACATACTCCCAAGCCATAGAGCAAAAGATTTTTTTGGGCATCTTTGCTCAACGCGGCAAACTCATCGGTTTTGCTCACCAAATCGCCCACATCACGTTTATAACAGCTCCGCATCCAATCTCTAAACAAGATATGGTTGTCGTTGGGCGATTCTTGGCTCAGGCGAATCGCCTCGCTCAAATTACCATCTGCCAAATATGCCAAATCTTGGGCTTTTTCGGGGCTAACTCCTTGATTATGAATCAAATAAGTTTGAATATCGGTATCTGAAAAACTCGGAATTTGCACCATTTGTACCCGCGAAATAATAGTCGTAAGCAAGCTCTTGCTATCATTGCTTACCAACAAAAAAATGGTTTTGGGTGGTGGTTCTTCCAAAATTTTCAACAAGGCATTGGCGGCTTGTCCGTTCATCATTTCGGGTAGCCACATCAGCAAAATCTTAAACTCACCTTCATACGTTTTGAGGGCAAGAGTTTGGATGATTTGGCGGCTTTCCTCAACCGAAATATTGCCTTGTTTGTTGTCGGCTTCGATAAAATTGAGCCAATCGCTCAAGCCAAAATAAGGGTTTTGCAGTACCATTTTGCGCCACTCGGGTAGGTAGTCTTGGCTCAGGGGTTTGCTGGCGACTTTTTTGGTAATTGCCACCGGAAATACGAAGTGTAAATCGGGGTGTACCAATTTTTCGTATTTTCGACAACCGGCACAACGCCCACAAGCATCATTGGGGCTACGTTGCTCACAGTGTAGGTACTGCGCAAATGCCAAGGCTAAGGGCAAATTGGCACACCCTTCGCGCCCCACAAATAGCAAGGCGTGGGCAATGTGCTGATTTTGCACCGCTTGGGTGAGCGTATTTTTTACTTCGTATAAGCCTATTATATCTTGAAAAAGCAAAGCAATTTGATTTTATGGTTTAAAAAATTGAACACCCTTGATTTGTATATCTCTGTGCGTAGGGTCTTCGATATCAACAAACATTTATAAAACATTGATTATCAATACATTATGTTTTTTAATAAATCTTTACCTTCACACTTTTTCAGAAAATTATAATGTAAGCTGTCTAGTCAGCCCGCATAAATTAACGTGAATATTTTGAGAAATATTGAAAAAGTACAAAAAAAATTCTTGTGCCGTTGCTTGTCCGCCCGAGGCGGAAGTAACCATTATCGACCAACGCGCTAAAATCCCTGAAGAACCAAAATTAAATTTTTTCTTGTTGTATGGAGGGCTTTTTTTATATATACTGCACCAAATACTACATAATTCTGTAAAAATATAACTCCCAATTCCATAGTTTTTACCTACTTAGCCTTCAATTTGCGCAATAGGCAAGGTAAAACTAAAATTACTACCTTTTCCCAGCTCACTGCTTACCCAAATTGTTCCTCCATTTTTTACCACGATTTCTTGGCAAAGTTGCAAGCCCAGACCAGTGCCTTTTTCGCCATTAGTGCCATAGGTGGTGAAACTATGGTTTTTCTTAAACAATTTGTCTATTTGCTCGGCACTCATTCCCACCCCCGAATCTATCACACTTAAGACCAAATACTTTCCTTGAGCTTGAGTTACTATCTCGATACTGCCGCCCTTGTGGGTAAATTTGAGGGCGTTGTTGATAAGGTTGCGCAGCAATAAACGAATATGCTGGGCATCTGCCCAAACTATTTGCGTGGCATCAATTTGGGTAGAAATCGTTATATTTTTAGCTTTGGCTACTTCGGCAAATAATTGTACTTTTTCATCAATCAGTTTACCAATATACACTTTAGAGGGATTGACACTTAGTCCTTGCATCTGACTAATAGACCATTGTAATAAGTTTTCTAGCGTGGTTTGCATATTTTTCACGCTTTTATGAAACTCCGGCACAAAGTTCTGAAACTCCTCATAACTTAAGAGACCCATATCTATCAAATTAAGCGCACCTTCCAATGAACTGATGGGGCTTCGGAGGTCGTGACCTAAGATAGCAAATAACTTGTCTTTGGTTTGATTGGACTCAGCCAGTTTTTCGGCTTGGCTTACCAGCGATCTATTCATTAAAGAAATTTCCTCTTTTTGCTGGTTGATGGCTTCATTTAGCATCAATACTTTTTCTTTGGCACTTTTTTCTTTCTGGCGACTTCGGTAGATAAAGTAGGCTAATACCGTCATAGAGAGTAAGCCCAACAAGACCAAATAGGTGATAATTTGTTGGATTTCTTTGGCTTTGATTTCTTGGGCGAGGGCGGCTTGGCGGGCTTGGTTTTCTGCTTGTAGTTGGGCTTCTTTGGCTTTTAGGTTGTCGGCTTCCAATTGTCTTTTTTGCGCCAAATTATACAAACTATCTTGTTTGCGTTTGTCCTTTTCCGCGCGAGCAAAGGCATACAATTGGTCAGCTTCGGCTTGTTTTTTGGTAATTTGGAGTTCGCGGGTGCGCTTTTCGGCAGTTAGTTTATTGACTTCATTATCTTTGAGCAATAAGGTCAATTCTTTTTCCTTTTTTTCTAAGAAAAAACGGCTCTCAAGATTGGCAATGGCCTTTGATTTATCCACATTAAAAAGCGTGTCTTGGGTTTGTTTGTATAGTTCGTGGTATTCAAGGGCTTTTACGTAGTTGCCCTCGAGTTTGTAGGTTTGGTAAAGGATTTCGCTTGCATTTTTTATTTCTCGAGGGGCTTTTATTTCTTGGGATATTTGTAGGCTCTTTAGGGCGTAGCTTATGCTTTTTTTATAATCTTTTTGTTTTTGATAAACATTTGCTATGCCTACGAGCGAGTGATTAATTCCATATTTATCGTCTATTTCTTCTCTTATTTTCAGGCTTTTTTGGAAGTATTCAAATGCCAATTGATAATTACCTTGATGTTCGTAAATCATACCTATATTACCCAAATTTGCGGCTATGCCTCTTTTATCGGCAATTTCCTCTCTTATTTTTAGGCTTTTTTGGTAGTATTCCAATGCCGAAGAATAATTGCCTTGATAGTAATAAGTAATTCCCATATTACCCAAATTTGCGGCTATATCTCGTTTATTGTCTATTTCTTTACTGGCTTTTAGGCTTTTTTGAAAGTACTCTAACGCCAAAGAGTAGTCGCCTTGAGTGTTGTAAATAAGCCCTATGTTATTCAAAATACTGCTTGTAGTCTGCTTATTGCCTATATCTTCATTTATTTTTAGGCTTCTGTGATAGTATTCCAATGCTGAAGAATAATTACCTTGATTATTGTAGATATTACCTATGTTGTTCAAACTTGCGGCTGTACCTTGTTTATCCCCTATATCTTCTGTGATTTTCAGGCTTTTATGGTAGTATTCTAATACCATAGGATAATTACCTTGGTAGTAATAAGTAATTCCTACGCCGTTTAGAATACTCGCTTTTAGCATTTGGCTATTGGGTATTTTTTCAGCAATAGCTGATGCTGTTTGCAAAATATTGAGTGCCTTCGTGTATTCACCCTTTGCTATGTAACCTGAGCCTTTACTTCTTAATGCTCGTGCCTTCCCTTGTGCAAAGATTATTTGTTCACTTTGGGTAAGAGCTTTTTCGGCTATAGCTATGCAGGTATCGGGTTTGGTATTTCTATACTCAAAGGCAATAGAAGTCAATAACAAAATCTTAGTCGTATCATATTGAGCATTTTGGTAGGCAAAGTTCAAACTATCCAACACTTTTTTGTTTTGGGCTTGAATTAAGACAAAGGGATAGGCTAAAAAAATAATAAACAGCCTTAAAAATAGACGCATTGATTATCAAGCAAAAATTTAGAAATGAAATTTAGAAAAATAAATAAATTTTATAAAATGCTGATTATCAATTTATTACAATTTAATTAATGTATCCTTTTACAATAGGACAGTTTCTGGTTTCTAATTCCTAGTCATTTACTAAGTGCTTGATTATCAGCTAGTTATAAAAAAAACATTTAAAATAGCATAACTGGCTGATAATCAAGTACTTATAAAAAATATCCAAAGTATTGCTTTTAAAAACAACTTGTTTACTTCAAATACAAAAAAGTTTATCTAATCCAAACTTCATACCTAAGTAAAACTACCACATTGTTATTAATAAAATTCAAATTCATACTATATGTTTTTAAAGCAAAACATATTTGGTGTATGGAGAGTGCAAATATCTATATTTTTAATTTTGAAGATGGTGTTATTTTATAAAAAAGGACAACTATTTTTGTAAACACTTGATTTTTAATGCTTTGCAATCAATTATCCAAAAACTTATAACAAGCCTTAAAAATATTGGTATTAGCGGGTGCATTTCAAATTTACGCATTTCTTTTGCCTCACCCTGCCCTCTCCGAAGGAGAGGGTGATAGGTAGTAAATTTGAAATGCACCCGTATTAGCCTTTATTGCTTCTTTTACTTTTCCTCGGGCAATATTTCAATCACCGAGGGCGGGCTTTCGTTGTGGAGTCTATCTACCGCAGTAATGGCATAGGTATAGCGAGTATCGGCGGCGATTTTTTCATAAAAACTACGGTCTTTTTGTACCGAGACAATGGCTTGGCTTTGGTTTAGGTCAATTTTTTGGGTGGGCGCAAAGCGGTAGATGACATAATAGTGGGCATTTTGCCCATCGGCGGCTACTTCGGGCAAGTCCCACTTGAGCAAAATCCGCTTAGGCGAGCGCAAACTGCGCAAGTTTTGTGGGCTTTGTGGGGGCGTATTGTCTTTCCAAAGCATTGCCGGAATGAGGGCTGGATATTTGTAAAAAGTTTGGCGTAGGGTATCGCTCATTGCTTTGGCATTGTTCATCAAGGATTTGGTACGAAAAAAAATACTGCCCCCTATGGCGTTCAAGGAGCGATTGATACGCATTTGATTCATAAACTCAGAAGTTTTGCGCCAGTTGTGGTCGCCTTCGTGGTCTTCAATCTTATAAAATGCTTGTCCAATATATAAATGCCTGCCATAGTGATTCTCCGACCACCATCGGCTAAGTGTCTGATAATCAGCCCGTTTGTGTCCAATACTCCAATACAGTTGCGGGGCTATGTAATCAATCCAACCCTCAGCCAGCCATTTAAGGACATCAGCCCCAAGGTGGTCATACGAGCTTTGCCCGACCGAGGTAGCCGAGCCACGCGCGTCTTCGGACTGATTGCGCCAAATCCCCAAGGGACTTATTCCAAATTTGACGTAGGGTTTGGTGGCAAAAATACTGTCGCGGGTAGCTTGAATAAACAAGTTGATGTTATCGCGCCGCCAGTCGTTCAAGTCCTTGAATCCTCGACGGTAGATTTGAAATGTAACCTCATCGGGAAACTCCTGATTGCCTTTGCGATAAGGGTAAAAATAATCGTCAAAGTGTACTCCGTCGATGTCGTATCGGCGCACCACATCTATAATAACCGAAGTGATATGCCGCCGCACTTCGGGTACGCCCGGATTGAAGTGCATCTTATTGTCATAATCAACAAACCATTGGGGACGGTATTTGAGCCATTGATTGGCAGATACATCGCTTTTTTCGTTGTGATAGGAAGCCCGAAAAGGATTGAACCAAGCGTGTAGTTCCATATTGCGCCGATGACACTCTTCAATCAAAAACTGCAAGGGGTCATAAAAAGGCTGAGGAGCTTGCCCTTGCTTGCCGGTGAGCCACTCCGACCAAGGCTCCAAACGGCTGGCATAGAAAGCATCGCCCGAAGGGCGTACCTGAAAAAAAACGGCATTGATGCCGCGCTTGTGCAAAAAATCGACAATGTCTGACAACTCTTTTTTTTGTTGCTCGGTGCTTAGACCAGGTTTGGAAGGAAAATCTTTGTTATCCAGCGTTACGAGCCAAGCCCCTCTAAACTCGCGCTTGGGGTAAGTAATAGGCAAATTTTGTAGATTTTCGCTCGGATTTTGCGATTGGCAAGTCGAGAGTGATAAGGTTAAAAGGCTGAAAATCAAGTATTTATATAAGAGATTCAAGTTTATTGCTTGTTTGAGTTTGATTATTTCAATTTAATTTCTTTGTCTTGGGTCAGGTTGGGTAAGTCGGGTTCGTCCGACTCATAGTCTTCATCTTCGTGAGTAAGGTAGTACAACAGCTTGCTTTTCAATTGTTTGGCGTTCAAATCACGGAGAATATGCCCGCTTTTGACCAGCGAAATTTGCCCGGTTTCTTCCGATACTACCATTACGATGGCATCGGAGACTTCGGTAAGCCCGATTGCCGAGCGGTGGCGCAAACCCAAAGAAGCCGGAAGCTCGTGATTTTCGGAAACCGGCAATATACACCGCACGGCCGTGATGCGCCCGTCTTTGCTCACAATCATTGCCCCATCGTGGAGGGGGCTGTATTTATTAAAAATTGATAAAATCAAACGTTTAGATGCCAAAGCGTCTAAATGGTCGCCCGACTCGGTATAAAACTTCAATTCCGAACTTTTGGCAAAAACTACCAAAGCTCCGGTCAAAGAAGCCGACATTTCTAATGCCGCCTCGACAAAAATATCTATATCAAAATTGGTTTTGGCATTGGGATTTCCCGAAAAAACTCGCCACAAGCGGTTGTTGCTCAGGTAGTTGGCTTTGCCTATCACTAACAAAAACTTCCGAATTTCTTGCTGAAACAAAATCAAAGCCCCCAATACGCCCACCCCAATAAACTGCCCCAAAATAGTACTCAAAAGCTCCATTTCCAAAGCTCGCACCAACCACCAAATCAAAAAAACCGCTACCCCGCCCAAAATAATGCGTAAGGCTACACTACCCTTGACCAATCGATAGAGTTCGTAGAGCAGAATCGATACGAGGAAAATATCCAAAATATCTATCCAACCCATCTCTAAAAAACCGATTTTGAAAAGTATCTGCATTTTTGACGATTTAATTTTTGCCCGCGCGATTGCCTGATTTTCTCAACAAGCTAAATGTTTTGTTAAATTCCAATTATCTTTTTACACTCAAATATGTTACCTAAAACTCAATTTGCTTTGACAAGTCTGGTTATTTGTTCAAAACCTTCTTTAAATATGTATAAATTTACTTTGCCAAAGTCCCCATCTAAGGAATTAGGAATTAATAATTACGAATTAGGAATTATACAAATCATTGACCGTATCCGCCTCTGGCAGTTTATCAGTAGGTTATATTTCTTAATTGTTTAGTCTATTTTAAAACTATTACTCACCATTTCACCATTCACCATTCCGCAAAAACTACGGAGAATTACAAAAATATTAAAAAAGCTTTGATTTTGAATCAAAAAAAATGCACCTGCATACCCACCTCGCTAATTTTCTCTGTTGTTGGCCTGTAGATTAAAGTGAATATTTTAAAGCCTATTAAAAAAATACAATAACTACATTTAAAAAAATCTGATTCTAATAAATTTGGTGGTTGGTAATACACAGTAAAAAAACACGGTCATTTTGCCCCCGCGCAACGCACCATCCGAGCTTTGGCACTGGGCTA
>JALONJ010000690.1 GCA_025455045.1 Microscillaceae bacterium
TCATTTTGCTTGGTAATGTTCAGAATCACTGAAAAGCGAGAGCTTTTCAGAATTCAATGGAATTGCCTTCGGCAATTCCTGAAAAGTAGCGAAGATTCATTTCTCATTCCTAATTGTTAATTCCCAATTCCTTAATGCTGCCGAAGGAAAAATTCTCTCGCTATTATCGTCTAAAAAAATCATTGTGTAGAGTGATTGTTTCTAGTATCTATTTTCAAACCAAAAATGTAAGTACCTAGCAAAGATAAAGTAATCACGGTGATACAACCAATCATATTGAGCCAGAGGTACGCAATATTCAAATTCCAACCCAATAATAGATTGAATACTTTGTAATCAATCATAATAACTATAGCCTCAGATAGAATTGCCGACACAAAAACAGCATCGGAAGCCACACGCCGAAAGAAGAAAGCCAGTAAAAATATTCCTAAAATTGTCCCATAAAACCACGACCCCAACATATTGACTACTTCTATCAACGTGCCTAACTGAACGGCGGCTTGAGCTATTACAATGGCAAAAATGCCCCAAGCTACAGTCATTAGTTTCGACATCCAGACATAGTGCTGTTCCGTGCCATTGGGGTAAATAATTCTTTTGTACATATCAACCATCGTAGTCGAAGCCAAAGCATTTAGCTCGGAGGAAGTGGTGGACATTGCCGCAAACAAAATGACGGCAATCAACAAGCCTATCAATCCGGCGGGCAGGTATTTCATTACAAAAGTCAAAAATATATAGTTGGCATCATTGGTATTGGCATCTTGGTCATTTTTTTTCATCAAATCAATGGCTTTTGATTTGATGGTTTTTAATTCTTTCTCAACCTGATTGTACTTGATTTGCGCTTGGGCAATTTGCTGGGCGTTTTCGGTTTTCATTGCCTCAAGGAGGGCTTGCGCCTGAATTTTACGCTGTTCGAAAACTTGTTGATGGGCTTTTTCTAAGTTGGTAAATTCTTGCGAATATCGGCTGTTTTTTACCTTGGCTACTTCGGTGGTATTAAACATCAAAGGCGGCTGTTCAAATTGATAAAATACAAACAACATTGCGCCGATAAACAAAATGCCAAATTGCATCGGAATTTTAAAAATTCCATTAAACAGCAAACCCAAGCGGCTCTGGGTCATTGAGCTTCCGCCCAAATACCGCCCCACTTGCGACTGGTCAGTGCCAAAATATGCCATTTGCAAAAAGAATCCGCCAATCAAACCCGACCAAAAATTGTAGCGGTTGTCCCAATCAAAATTAAAATCCATTGTATTCAACTTATCAGTCTTGCCAGCCAAGCGCATTGCATCGGTAAAACTCACATTTTGGGGCATCATCAGGACTACCAGCACTCCGGCGATTGCCATTCCGACCAAAATAATAATCATTTGTAGTTTTTGGGTTTGGCTTACGGCTTTGGAGCCACCCAATACGGTATAAAGTATGACTGTACCGCCTACCGCCAAATTGACGGTGGTAGTGTCCCAACCCAAAATAACCGACAAAACAATAGAGGGCGCAGCAATGCTGATACCGGCGGCAAGTCCGCGTTGGATTAAAAAGAAAAAAGCCGTCAATACACGGGTTTTGACATCGAAGCGGGTTTCCAAAAACTCATACGCTGTAAATACATTCAAACGATAATACACCGGCAACATAAATGCACAAATGAATACCATTGCCAAAGGCATTCCCAAATAAAATAAAACAAATCGCATTCCGTCCACATAAGCCTGCCCGGGAGCCGACAAAAAAGTAATGGCACTGGCTTGGGTCGATATCACCGACAAACTAATGGTGTACCAAGGCAAAGTGTGGCTGGCGCGCAAATAGCCCTCCATATCTTGGCTACCTCGACTTTTCCATAAGCCATAAATCACGATAAATAAAGTAGTGCCGGTCAAAACCGCCCAGTCAAGTAAACTCATTCAATTAAAAGAATTAATGCCTCTGAATGTTTTTGCAGAGGAGCGTAGAGATAAGTAACGAACAGTGAATAATGTAGAATAGTTTTTTAATTACTTGAAAATCCGCCAGAGACGAGACAGGTCAATATATTATCAAAAAATATTGTTTACATTATTTTTTTCTTGTTCCTAAGAAAATATTTTTCAAAAATTAAGGTTCTTCACCACTTTTCAGGAATGAGAATTTTTTTTCTGAAATTTATCAATTTCAGTGATTCTGAGCGAAGCGAAGAATCTGAAACTCTTGATAAGAAAAGCGAGAGCTTTTCAGAATTCAATGGAATTACCGAAGGCAATTCCTGAAAAGTAGCGAAGATTCAAAATTAATATATAAATGATTGATAATCAGATATTTATATTATTTGAATAAATTGGAAAACCAATATAAAAACAGCACGAGTAATCCAACATAAACAATCACACTGCCATACATTTGTTGCCAAGTTTTGAAAAAAGGCGGTAATTCAGGTTTGTTAGGGTCAGCCATTGCAATAAAATTATTAGCATTTTTCGGAAAAAAAGCGAGCGAAATTAGGCAAAAATTACCCTCAAGCCGTGAAATCTGCCATTTTAACAAAAAAATAACGCATTTTTTATTTTAGCTTCTCGGTCAAATTACCGAAAATCTCCAGATAAAAATGACTATTTTCAAATAAAGACTTTTTCGAGATGGGTCGGTTAAGTTTTAGAGAAGGCAAACTGAAACTTACTAAAGTATTGATAATGAGGTAGTTATAATAAATTTGAAAATCTTTACATTTACCCATATTCAGGAAAATTGTAACGCAGGCCGCCTAGCCTGCGCGCGTAAGGAATAGATACAAAATAAAGTAAACTTTTTAAAAACATAATCAATTGAAACTCAGGTAATTAAATCATTCCTAATTCCCAATTATTAATTCCTAAGGAACAAGAAAAAAATAATGTAAACAATACTACTATACAAAATATGTTTTCACGCAAAAACGCTAAGACGCAAAATGTTGATTATCAATGATTTATATTTATCGATTTGAAATTTGTACAGTAGTATTAACGTGAATATTTTGAGAAATATTGAAAAAGTACAAAACATAAATCTTTAAAAAACAATCTAAAATCCCCCCAAGTCGTCATCCTGCGTGGAACTTTGTTAAATTGCTATGTCTTAAAGTATTTCTGTAATTAATTGA
>JALONJ010000268.1 GCA_025455045.1 Microscillaceae bacterium
AAAACCCTGATAATCAGGTAGTTATAAAATAATCGTTTACCCATATTTTTAACTCTTTGATTATCAATGAGTTATATGTACCAAAGTGAGAATTGCTGGTTTACCTTATTTTTTCTTGTTCCTAAGGAATTAAAAATTATCAATCAGATAATCACCTGATTGCCACCACTTTGGAGAAGTCTGTCCGCCTCTGGCGGGCTGTCAATTATTTATAGATATTATTCTAAATAATTTTCATCTTTGATACTTAAAGTAAGTACAGGCTTGAGGGCGTGGTTGGCAACATCTTCGCTGATACTCCCTAAAAAAAAGTGGGATAAACCTCGCCTTTGGTGGGTAATGAGGGCGATTAAATCAATATTTAAACTTTGGGCGGCTAACAAAATACCGGCTTCTTCAGTTTTGGCGGCTACGGTATGGAAAGTAAAATCGCTTAAATGCGCTTCCTGAACAAAATTGTGCAGTCGTTGTGCAATTTCTTCACTACTCAAAAAACCAACCAGCGAATTGACAAACAATAAGTGGATGTGGGCATCAAACAAACGTTGAAACTCTCGCAATTTTGCCATTGCCGGTAAATGAGTTTCTAACAAATTGGTCGGAAACAAGATATTTGCCAGCATAAAATTGACCGGCTGGTCTTTGACTACCAGCACCGGACAGGGGGCATTGCGCACTATTTTTTCGGTATTCGATCCCACCAAAAAATCCTCCAAATGGGTAGTTCCGTGTGTTCCCATTACAATTAAATCCGCTTGCCAAGTACGCGCTTCTTGGTAAATCATTTGAGATACATTGCCAATCAAAATTTTTTGCTCGACTTGCGCAATGGCAAACTGCTCGTGTTCAATGAGCTTATTCATTTGCCGCAGGGCATTTTTGCGAGCTTGTTGCAAATATTTTTCCTCCCAAGTAGTTTCGGTTTGGGTGGCATCGGGCGCAAGCAAAAGGTTTTTCAAATCAGGAATTACGTGCAAGAGCATTACTTCACCCTCAAGCTTTCTTGCCAACTGGAAAGCTACTTTACCCGCATTGATGGCGAAAGGTGAAAAATCGGTAGGCACTAATATTTTTTTCATTCTCGCTTTTGTATTTATGATTTAAAGAATACAATATTGATAATCTATTTTAAAAATCAAATGACAAAAATCAGCTATTCAATGACCAGTTTTCAGCTTCCTGTATCTTCAAATTATTTAGCCTTTGCAATAATTCGTGATGTTTCTAATTCTGAAATTCTTGTTTCTAGTTCAAAATAAATTGTCTAAAAACAATACATATTCAATGCTTCAGATAGTTTTTATAAGTGATTGATTATCAGTAATTTATAAAATTAATGAGCAAGATGTTTGTAGTTTTGGCTTTAGCCGAAATGAATCCTTCGGCTGAAGGCGAAGCTACAAGTTTTTTTATCAATTGTATTTTTCTTATATTTTGACCAACTTATGGCTATTTCTTACTTAAGAATTAAACGCAAATTGTTGCTCAGGTATTAAGAAACACAACTGCCTGATTATCAAATAGTTGTGTTTTTTGTCATTTGCCGAAAACGAATAACCCGTCTGATAACAAATTTTCAAGAATTACCCAAGACAAATAATTTATAAATATTATCCGAAATACTTGAATATTTCGAATAATAGTATTACTTTTACGCCACTAAGCAATTCTTCATTTCATTTCTGTTTCTATTCATTAAGTTCATAATTTGTTTGTCAGGAGCTTATTTATTTAGATAAGTGTCTGATAATCAGCCTTTTATTTTGTTTAGCTTACATAAACCATCATTATTTATGAACTGCATCAGATTGATAGATTCTAGCTTGTTTCAGCTTGTATTTTGGGGGCTGACAATATTTACTCAACCTTGGGCATTGGCTCAAAATTTTCAGACCATTACTTGGGGTACGGTGCGCCCCCAGCCCTATGCCAACAATGAAGGACAAGGCGAAGCAGTGAATGGCAAATGGTATGTATTTGGTGGATTTGACCGACTCAAGACTTGCTGTACAGCTACCGACCGTGCCTATATGTATGACCCCAATACCAATCATTGGACTCCCATTGCCAATATGCCCCCAATGAACGGCACAGGCAATGGCGGTGTAACCCACGCTGGTTTTACCAATGATGGAGTGAATATTTATTTTGCCGGAGGCTACACGGCTAATCGCAGTTGGACAGGACAAATATTTGGTACCAGAGAAGTGTGGCAGTATTCTATTGCTAACAACACTTACATTCGTTTGCCCGACTTGCCCTTTGAGCGCGCCGCCGCCCAGATGAAGCACGTCAATGGTAAGTTATACTTCATCGGTGGAACGAACCGCGAGCGTACGATCGATGTTGCCGACCATTATGTGCTGGATTTGAACAATATCAGTAACGGATGGCAAACTCTTGCGCCCTTACCCAATCCGCGTCAGCACGCCGGTAGTGCGGTATTCAATGGCAAGATTTATTATTTTGGTGGGCAAAAAGGACACGATAGTCGGCTTATTCCTCAAGACGATGTTCACGTATATGACCCCACCAACAACACTTGGACGCAATTGCAAGATATGCCGATTGGTTTAAATCACACATCTAGCTCGGTAATTGTAGTGGGTGAGCGTATTTTGGTTTTGGGTGGACAAACCCGACACGGTTTAGCCGCCAGTGCGGTATTGGCATACACGCCAGCTACCAATACTTGGGAAACCCTGACCCCGCTACCGGCGGCGCGCAATTCGGGTATGGCGGCTTATTTGAATGGAGCAATTTATTATTCTACCGGCTCAAGCAGTAAAACTACGTACCGAGGCTTACCCAACATTGGTTTTAACGCTTATCTGGAAGTCGAGAGCAATTATACAGTCATTAGCGATGTAGGTACCGGCGCCATACGCATTAGTGGGAGCGAACTTTTATTGCCTAATAGTGGCGATAGGGTCAGAGTTAGTTTTAATGTGCCTATTACCGGCAATTATATTTTAAGATTTCGGTTGCGCTCCGGCAATGCTACCAATCAGACTTTATATTGGAACAATGGCTATATTTTTAATGTCAATGGTAACAATCAGACATTTACCGGCATCAGTTCCAGTATTGAGCCTTCGACTTCGTATGGCGGTTCATTCTTTAGTTTGATGGAATCTAGTGTTTTGAATTTGAATGAAGGGGCAAATTTTGTTGAAATCCAAGCCAATCGTTCCAATTGTGCCATCGATTATTTGAATGTAGCCTACCAAAATCCCCCGGCAATGCTACAAGCCTTAACCGAAAATGATGCCGATTATGTGGCTTATGCTACCCACTCTACCAGTTATACCATTGAAGAACGAATGGACAATGACCTTTGTGGCGACCACTCCGAAAAACCCCGAGTGCTGAGTGTGTTTCCGAATCCAATGAATCGAGAAAAAATTTCGGTTGATTTTTCTCGAGAAATCATCGGCGACTTAAACTACAGCCTCACCGATGCCAACGGGCGCGAGATAATCAAGGGCAAAATGAATATGAACTATGCCACTGAGTTGGATATTAAAATCAATGAATTGAAAATCAGCAAAGGAGTTTACTTTCTCAAATTGAAAGCCGAAAACCTTAGCCCTCAAATCATTCGTTTGATGAAGGATTGATTGAAAAACCTGAATAATCATTCAGTAATGAATAATGAATAACGTAGAGTGAATAATTTTTAACCATTTGAAAATCCGCCAGAGGCGAGACACCTCAACTAGGTTATTAAAAAATATCGTTTAACTTATTTTTTTCTTGTTACTAAGAAACAAGTAGCCAATGCTACTTGTTTTTTTGTTTAGAAGTATAACCTGTTGATAATCAGCGATTTATATAATTACTAATTTAGTTAAAAAGACCATTGCAAATGGAAAAAATAATTTAATTAGAAATAATTGACCCAATTGTAGCTTTATTGAGTTTTTTTGTTGAACTTTGCACACTCAATTGGAGTTATTAGTATAAATTTTAATGCCGCGAGGCATCAAGTTTTCCCAATTATAGGTAATATTGATTTGTTTTGATGAGTAAAAATACTTTGGTAAAGTCCTGATAATCAACCATTTGTACACTATTGACCATTTCTTTTCTTTTGAAAAATCAACTCACAATCCTGATTAAAACCATCATTTAAAAATCATTGATTGAATTATCTCAAAAACATTGTTTGTTGATAAATGAAAAACATTTACTAATCACATAACTAATTGATAATCAAAGGTTTAAGTAATTATCAAAATCAATATTGATAAGCCATCATTCCTAATCAGATATCAGATACTTAGCTCACTTTAAACCTAAAAAGCTAATTTATTTGATTTATAAAAAAAAATTGAAAATTTAAAAAGTGTTGTATGAACAAAAAATTCTCCTCAAGGGAATCAAAGCAGGGTAAGCAAAATTTCCGCAACAAACCCAGTGAAAGCAATTCGCAAAACAAAACCGGCAAATCGGACAAAAAATTTTTCGCCAAAGACAACAACCGCCCCGCGAAACCCAAAGCTGATTTTGGAACTGCCAAAAAAACTTATAAGCCTAAAAATCAGGGTTTTGGTTTTGATTCTGATACCACAAAAGACCAAAAATCTTATACAAAATTTGGTAAAAAAAGTAACTTCGGTACAAACGACCACAACAAAGGCATGACCAGAAAGCGCAACTTTGGCGCAAATACTGACGATAAAGGCGAGAAAAATTTTAATAAAAAAACCGGCTTTAATTCATACAACGATCACAAAGGCGAGAGAAACTTTAACAAAAAGTCGAGCTTCAAATCGTATAATGATAACAAAGGCGAGAAAAATTTTAATAAAAAAACGAGTTTTAATGCCAATAGCGATAACAAAAAACGCAATTTTAACTCCAACTCGTTTAACCAATCCGATAAGGCGGAGAAGAAACCTTATCAAAAATTTAATCAAAAATCATATTTTGATAATCTAGACAATCAAAATAAAACCAACGCCAAAGGCAATAAAAGTCGCAATTTTTCGGCAAATAATGACAGTTTTCAAGAGTTTGGCAATCAAGGCTCAACCCACAAAAGACGACCTAGGTTTGTTATCAAACGTGATAATTTTGGCAATGAGTACCAAGTAAGCAAGGACGAGGCTAAAGCCAACTACCAATCGCGCGATGAACGCCGCAAACCCGAGCAAAAAAGCGGAAAAAAAAACTCGGAAAATAAACCAAAATCAAGTTTTGCCCAAAAGCAACCCAAACAAAAACGCCCCGATTATGAGCAAGTAAAAACGCGCACCAGAGGTTTTTTGGCAAATAAAAAAGAAAAACAAGCCAGCAAAAAAGGTACGGTTCGCCTCAATCGCTACATTGCCAATGCCGGTATTTGTTCGCGCCGCGAAGCTGATGACCTTATCAAAGCCGGAAAAATAAGCGTAAACGGCGAAGTTGTAACCGAAATGGGCTATCAGGTACGTCCACAAGACGAGATTAGCTACAAAGGCAAAAAACTCGAGCGCGAAAAGTTTGTCTATGTCTTGCTCAATAAACCCAAAGATTATATTACCACTACCGACGACCCCGAAGAACGCAAAACCGTAATGGATTTGGTTGGGGGGGTAGGTAGCGAGCGCATCTACCCCATAGGTAGGCTTGACCGCGATACTACCGGCTTGTTGTTGATGACCAATGACGGCGATTTGGCACAAAAACTTTCGCACCCTTCGTTTCAAGTTCCCAAAATTTATCAAGTAGAATTGAACAAGGCTATCAATGCCGTTGATTTTCAAAAGATTTTAGAGGGTATTGAACTCGAAGATGGGGTTGCCGTTGCCGATGATGCCGTGATTTTGAACCCCGAAAAAACTTTGCTGGGCTTGGAAATTCACTTGGGTAGAAATCGAATTATTCGCCGAATTTTTGAAGCATTGGGTTATGATGTAGTCAAACTTGACCGCACAATGTATGCCGGATTGACCAAAAAAGACCTTCAAAGGGGCAATTGGCGATACCTTACGCCCCAAGAAGTAATCCATTTGAAGCATTTTACCCATTAATTTTGTAATGGCATAAGTTTATAGTTTTAAACGCACAATAAAAAATGCAACCTGCTGATTATCAGTAAGTTGCATTTTTTTATACACCCTATTTTGTTTATTCTTTTGCCAAAACTCAGTACTGTATGTACGCTAAAATGTTCGGATATTTTTTTAATCAATACTTCGGATAGTTTTTATAAGTAATTGATTATCAGTTAGTTATGCTATTTAATACTACTATACAAAATATGTTTTCACGCAAAGACACTAAGACGCAAAATGTTGATTATCAATGATTTATATTTATCGATTTGAAATTTGTACAGTAGTATTATGCTATTTTAAATATTTTTCGTAACTGACTGATTATCAATCACTTAGCGAAAAGATCGAAACTGTCCAGACTATTGTTAATAAGGGTTTGATTTTGGTATGATGTAAAATTCCCCCGCATCATCTTTGGTAAGCCGATCAGGAATAGGGTATGCCAACCACCCTAACCCACCCCTAGCCTCTCCTAGGAGGGGCATTAAATGCCAATTTCGGGTACTTAGGGGGCGATTATTGCTCCCCTCCGAGGAGAGGCTGGGGGCGGGTTAGTTTCGTCCGCCTAAATGTTTGTATGAAGACAAATTTTAGCTAAAGATATCCCGAATAAGTACAATTCTTGGTATTAAAAGTCGTGAGTGCATCGGACAAACCTAAGCGTTACATAATTTACATCATACTAAAATCACACCCATTAATAAAGCTCTTATTGACTTCGCCTCAAAGTTTTATGAATCATCAAACCTCTCAAGTTTGTAAATTAGTTTTGCATTTCCGCCGGTTTAAAACAATTGTAGGTTATTTTTGGCAAAACAAAAATTGTGTAACAAATGAATAAAAAAATATTTATAGCCTTGATTATCAGCAGTTTAACTCTCAATCTTCTTGCCCAAGAGTCAATGCCGCTTATTTTGCCCCTGCGCAAACGCGCCGAAGTGATAGATAAATGGCTCGAGATGCGTATGCAAACGGTTTTGCCTACCCTAATGCGCCGCGAAAAAATAGATATGTGGATTTTGATTTCGCGCGAATACAACGAAGACCCGGTTTTGAAAACTATGTTGCCTGCCGAGTGGCTTTCGGCGCGCCGCCGCACTATTTTGGTGATTTATGACAACCCCCAAACCAAACAAATTGAAACGCTGGCAATTGCGCGCTACAATGTGGGCAATACATTCAAAAGTGCTTGGCAACCCGAAAAACAGCCCGACCAATGGAAACGCCTTGTGGAGGTAGTGGAAGAAAGGAATCCGCAAAAAATTGCGGTCAATATCTCACCACTCTATGGACACGCCGATGGGTTGGATTGGACGGATTTTGAAACGCTTAGAACCAAAATGCCCACAAAATGGGTGTCAAAAATTATTTCGGGCGAAAGACTAGCCGTGGCTTGGCTCGAGACCCGCACCCCCGAAGAAATGGCAGTTTATACCCAAATCGGACGCATTGCCCACCAAATTATTCGAGAAGGTTTGTCCGAAAAAGTGATTCAACCCGGAGTTACTACTACTCAAGACGTACAATGGTGGTATCGAGAGCGCATCGCCGAACTAAAACTTGAAGCGTGGTTTCACCCAACCGTATCGCTGCAAAGGGCTGATAATGAGCGTTTTGACCATTTGCGGAGCTTTTCCAGCAAGCCCGGCGATGAGATAATCCAACCCGGCGATTTGGTTCACGTCGACTTTGGCATTACTTACCTACGACTCAATACCGATACCCAACAACACGCCTACATTCTCAAGCCCAATGAAAAAGATGCCCCCGAGGGGCTCAAAACAGCTTTCAAAGTGGGCAATCGCCTACAAGATATTTTGACTGCGCAGTTTAAAGAAGGGCGCACCGGCAACGAAATTTTGAAAGGGGCTATTCAACAAGCCCAGCAAGAGGGCATTGAGCCGGTGATATATTCGCACCCCATTGGCTACCACGGACACGGAGCTGGACCTACTATTGGCTTATGGGACCAGCAAGGCGGTGTAACTGGCACCGGCGATTATCCTTTGTACTATCAAACTGCCTACTCCATTGAGTTGAATTGTGCCGTGAATATACCGGAATGGAACAATAAAAAAATTCGGATTATGCTGGAAGAAGACGGCTATTTTGACCAAACAGGGTTTCGATATATTTCGGGCAGACAAACCGAATTATTGCTTATTCCCCGTCCTTTGGGGCAAATTGGAAATTAGGACTGTTGGGTAATGGTAATTAATAAGAGGTTCTTTGCCCATTTTGAGGAAATTCTAGTTTTATTCTAACAATAGTTTGGACAGTTTCTAAGCCCCCTGCTCCGCCCCCAGGGTTGTTAAGTTCTATTTTTGAGCCAAATTATATTCGCCCTTAAACCCCAACCCTAGCCCTTCCCCCGCCACGGCGGGGGAAGGGGATTATTTTAACGTGAATATTTTAGTAACTATTTGATAATGAGCTAAATATGATGTAAAAATACGCTTTTTTTGACAAATCAGCAATTATTTTAAAAATAAAATTGTATTTTTTTAATATAATAAATATTTAATATGATTTTTGTAAAAGTATATAAAATACTGATAATCAATTAGTTAATT
>JALONJ010000269.1 GCA_025455045.1 Microscillaceae bacterium
TCACCAAGCTATCGCTTGGTTCATTAATGCTCAGAATCACTGAAATTGATAAATTTCAGAAAAAAGATTTTCACTCCTGAAAAGTGGTGAAGAACCCAATTATTTTTATAAATCATTGATAATCAAGCTTTTATATATTTTTCATTCCTTTGGGCAAATACTCAATTTGTCTAATTACCGATTTGCCCTTATTTTTATCTGTGCTAATGATTTTTGGAGATGTTTGTAAATATTTCTGTTGAAAAATATTTAGCATCATCATTCCCAAACAATAGTTCGGACAGTTTCTAGTTCCGAGTTCCGAGTTATTTACTAAGTATTTGATAATCAGCTAGTTGAATAAAATATTTGAAATAGCATAACTAGCTGATAATCAATTACTTATAAAAACTATCCGAAGTATTGCCAAAAACAGCAGGAAGAATTGTATATTTGTAAAATACTGACAATCAATGATTTATCAAATAAATGAAACATTATTACCAATTGTTTATCCTAGGCTTATTTTTAATGAGCCACCTCAGCCCAGCCCAAACTGCCCAGCCACAAACCAAAAATCGCCGCCTAGCCCACAAAATCGCCCATCGCTACCCAATGGTTGATGGACACGTGGACTTGCCTTATCGCCTCAAAAGCCTCAATTTTCGTTTGCAAAAAGAATATTTGGGCATACCCATTCAGAGCGATAAAGGCGAGTTTGATTATGTAAAGGCTAAAAAAGGTGGCTTGTCTGCGCCTTTTATGTCAATTTTTGTTCCCAGCAATTACCAGCGTGAAGGTGGGGCAAAAGAGCTTGCCGATTCATTGATAAAAATGATTGAAGGCATTAGCCAAGCCCACCCCGATAAATTTGCTTTGGCAAAAACTCCGCAAGACATCGCCCAAAATTTTCGCAACGGGCTGATTTCCTTGCCTTTAGGGATGGAAAACGGTGCGCCAATTGAAGACAAACTCGCCAATGTAAGCTATTTTTTTAATCGTGGCGTGCGCTATATTACGCTTACTCACGTAGAAGACAACTTGATTTGCGACTCGTCCAACGACAAAAAACGCACTTGGGGCGGTTTGAGTGCATTTGGGCGCGAGGTAGTAGCCGAAATGAATCGTTTGGGAATGTTGATTGACATTTCGCACGTGTCCGACGAAACGTTTTTTCAAGTAATGGAGCTATCTAAGTCGCCTTGTATTGCTTCTCACTCCTCTTGTCGCACGTTTACGCCAGACTTCCCGCGCAATATGAGCGATGCAATGATTAAAAAACTTGCCCAAAAAGGTGGGGTAATTATGATTAGTTTTGGCAATATGTTTTTGGATAATGCTTCGGCAAAACATTATTTGGAGCAACAAAAACAAGCCAAACCCCTCGTAACGGTCAAAGCCATAGCCGACCATATAGACCACGTGGTCAAAATTGCCGGGGTTGATTATGTTGGTTTTGGTTCGGATTTCGATGGCGTGGGCGATTATTTGCCCGAAGGCATCAAAACCGTAGCCGAATACCCCAACCTTATTTTTGAGTTGCTCCAAAGAGGCTACACCGAAAAAGATATTGCCAAAATGATGTATCAAAATATATTTAGAGTATGGAATGAAGTAATTGCGCAAGCCCAAAAATGAATGATTTTGCTTGGATTACTTGGCAGTTTTTAAGTTGTTGTTAAAAATGATATAAATAGCTGATTATCAAGTATTGATACGAATTTTATGGTTTCTCGCCGTCTTTTTGGAAATTCCGACTAAATGATAAGCCTAAACTCATTTACGCGCGCAGGCTAGACAGCCCGCGTTACAATTTTTTCTGAAAAGTAGTAAAGATTCATTTTTAACTCTTAATTCTCAATGCCTTATCAAGCCTCCGCCAAAGCCTTGATGAGCAATTGATTTGCCAACTTGGGGTCGGCTTTACCTTGAGTTTTTTTCATTATTTCGCCCATAAACATTCCTTGCAAACCTTTTTTGCCTTTTTGATACTCTTTGACTTTATCAGGAAACTGGGCAACTACTTCATTTACAGCTTGTTGCAAAGCATTGGCATTGTTTTCCAAAAGCCAATTGTAGGTTTGAGCAATCTCCAAAGCCCCGCGATGAGGCTCATTGAGCAATTGTGGCAGTATTTTTTGCGAAGCTACCGAGTTGCTCACCTGGTTTTGGGCTATCAATTCAATCAAGTCAGCCAATTGTTGCGCCGATATAGGTAACTGACTCATTTCCAATGATTTATCATTCAAATAAGCCTTTATTTCCCCATTGATCCAATTGGCAACAGCTTTAAATTGGGTCGTAAATTGGCAAACTGCCGCAAAAAACTCGACAACTTGGCGGCTATCCGTCAAAACTCCGGCATCGTACTCCGATAAGCCGTATTGATTTTTGAGTTTTTGTTGCCACTCCCAAGGCAAGGTGGGCATTTGGGCTTTGATTTGTGCCAGCCAGCTCTCCGAAATCACCACCGGAGTCAAATCAGGCTCAGGAAAGTAGCGGTAATCGTTCATACTTTCTTTGACCCTCATTCCATAAGTTTTGCCGGTATTGGGGTCAAAAGTGCGGGTTTCTTGAATGATTTGGGCTTTTTCATCTTTTTCAATCAGCTCCATTTGCCTCTGGGCTTCGTAATCAATGGCTTTTTGCAAAAAACGAAAAGAGTTCATATTCTTAATCTCGACCCGTGTACCCAATTGGCTTGCCCCGCGCAATCGTACCGATACATTGGCATCACAGCGCAAAGAGCCTTCTTCCATATTGCCATCGCAAATATCCAAATAGCGCACAATACGTTGAATTTCTTGCATATAATAGTACGCTTCCTCCGATGAGCGCATATCCGGCTCACTCACAATCTCAATCAAAGGCACTCCGGCGCGGTTGTAGTCGAGCAAGGTGTCGTCCGAATCGTTGGTGTGCAAGGATTTGCCGGCATCTTCTTCCAAGTGAATGTGATGCAAACGAATGTGATGCAATTCGCCGTTTTTGAGCTTAAAACTGACCTTACCCCCCACACAAATCGGGTCTTTGTCTTGAGTTACTTGGTAGCCTTTGGGCAAATCGGGATAGAAATAATTTTTGCGGGCAAATACATTGTAAGGAGTAATGCTTGAGCCGCAAGCCAAGCCCATTTTTACGGCATATTCTATCACTTCGCGGCTCACGCGGGGTAGCGTACCCGGGTGGGCAAGCGTGATTACGCTGATGTGGGTATTGGGTGCGCCACCGTATTCGGTAGAATCAGCCGTAAATATTTTGGTTTGGGTTTGGAGTTGGGCGTGAACTTCCAGACCGATTACAATTTCATATTTTTCGAGTAAGTTGTTCATTTTTAGAGAGTTATGGAATTTTGCTACGCTATTTTGAAGTGGGCAAGTTGGGCAAAATTTCAATACTGCTATACAAAATATATTCTCACGTAAAGACGCTAAGACGCAAAATGTTGATTATCAATGATTTATATTTATCGATTTGAAATTTGTATAGTAGTATGCAAAATTTCTTTGCTATAGTTGTGCAAATATTAAATTTTTTTGCACAATTATTCAATACAATCCGGCATTTGTTAATTCATTCAATCTTTTGCGCGGTTTGAGGCTATTTTTGGGTTATAACATATCATAAACTATTGATAATCAAGTCTTTATAAATTTTAGTATAGAATAATAAATAAGTGTTTTTGAGAATATACAACCAACTGATTATCAATGGGTTATGTATTTAATTTATTTTTAATAAAATTTTTGAATATGATTTTCAACAAAACAAAGAATATCTTAAGCCATTGATTATCAATGAATTGTATGCAAAACGTACACTTTTGGCAAATTGATAGTGCAAAATTAATACACGAATGGGATACAAAAAACAATTTATCTTTTAGCGTGTTTATATCTATATTTATGTGGTTTATAGCCCAAAAACCACATACGTAATATTAGAAATAGATTTCTTAAGAGAGTTTTAATAATTAATTTTATTTTAAAAATATTACATATATTTTCTTACTTTTTTATTTTTAAATTCAATTAAATATTAAAAAAATACAACAAATGATATTTAAAAATTAAAAAAATACAAGTTTTATATTTTTTTCCCTCTTACATTGAAACAAAATATTACATTGCTAATAAATTGTTCAAACAGAAAAAAATGGATTTATAAATCAACAATTTTTGCATTAAAGCTAGTTTTATTACCAATCTATTACTTAATTATGAATTTTAAAATTGTGCTATCGCTAGTACTTGGGTTATTTTTTTGTTGTCAATCTCTCATCGCCCAAGTAAACCCTAATCCAATTATCGTTTCAACCAATAGTGTAAGTGCTTTGGTATCGGCAATTAATCAAACCAACAACAACGGCTTTACGACCAACACTATTCAGCTACCCGCCAATGCGGTATTTGTCTTGACGCAGGTTTGGGGCAATTTTTTTTATAATAATGTCGAGTTTGGCTCTATCGGCTTACCCCCAGTACGCTTGGATAAAAAACTAACTATTCAAGGCAACGGGGCTACGATTCGCCGTCTGGAAACCGCCCCCAATTTTCGCCTCTTGGCTATGCAAAACAATACTGAGCTGATTATCAACAATTTGACCCTTGAAAACGGGCTGACCGACTACTACGGCGGAGCAATTTTGTTGGGTTTTCGTAGTACCTTAGAAGTCAATAATTGTACTTTTCGCAACAATCAAGCCCTGCTGGGAGTTGGCGAGCGCGGAGGAGGCGCAATTATGACTAGGAGTATGGGTACAGTTAAGATAAAGGATTCATTTTTTGACTCAAATTTTGCTATGACGCGCGGGGGGGCTTTGGGAATTTTGCTCTCGGACTTGTCGGTTAGTAATAGTACTTTTGTCAATAACAAAACCGGATTGAGTGGAGTAGAAAACGTTGGTGGAGCTGTCTATGTCGATGGTGGTAAGGGTAACGATGGGTTTGCCAATATTGACCGTTGTGTGTTTGATGGCAATGAAGCCGGCGATGTAGCAGGAGGGGTATATATATTTTTATACAACAATAATAAGTCGTTGGTCGATAAATGTATTTTTCGCAACAATAAAGTAATCCATAATAATGGGCGCGGTGGCGGTTTTTGGTTTGCCAGTGGTACACTTATCAACGAAGACCCGCGAAACCCCTATACCAATATTCCCAATACCTCAGAGCTGACACTATCCAATTCGAGTATTTATAACAATATCAATACGACTTCGGGGGGCGGAGCTTTTTTTGCTTACAATCCTGAAAAAAACACCGCCGGAACCGGCTTTGCCAAGCTCATCAATTGTACCTTTGCAATGAACAGAGTAGATGAAGGCGTAGGCGGCAGAGGCTATGGCGGAGCAATTTTCAATTTCAATTTGCCGATGCAAATTACCAATTGTACTTTTTCGCAAAACTTTGCGCGTACCAGTGGTGGGGCTATTTGGGGAAGTGAATCGCAAATTATCAATATCAATAATTCTATTTTTGCCAACAATATTGCCAACAACAATGGCAGTGGAGCCAATGACCGCCAAAACTGTTATAAAGCCTATCGCGGCAGCAACAACATTGAGTTTCCTACCCCAAAATTCAATGACCCCGAAGACACGCCTTGTGTAGCCGGTTCTATTTACCAAGACCCTAGATTGGGAGTTTTTCAAGACAATGGCGGCTGGGGACCTACGTATGCCATTGCGCACAATAGCCCGGCTATCAATGCCGGAACAACCACGGGTGTTTTGCCTTATGACCAACGCGGCGTATTGCGAACCGATAGAGTAGATATTGGCGCGTATGAATATAAAGTAGAGTGTTGTACCCAAACTACGCGCTTCGAAGCCGAAACCAACTATAGCATTATCACCGATGCGCCCACCAACATCATTGGGTTAGCTACCGGTACTGATCAAAGCGGTGGCAGGTCGGTACGCTTGGCAAATGTAGGCGATGTAATTCGCATCACTTTTCAAGCTCCCGAAGCGGGCGCATATCTGCTACGTGCGCGCGTACGCTCGGGGCATAATTCCAATCCGGCGGCTTTTTTTACGGGCAGTTATGGCTTCAGACTCAACGGTACAGACGTAAATTTGGTAGGCAACACTGCTACTATTGCCGGTTCTAGCACTACAGGTATCTTTTGGGGAACTATGGAAGCCCCCGTAACGCTCAATGCCGGTATGAATACGCTCAATATTACGATTTTGCGAAGTTGGGCTTTTGCCGATTATGTAGAAATTGGCAGATTTACCAATGCAATACCCGACATCATATCGCCTACCGCCCCCACGCTAAGTATAGTAAACAAAACCTCGAGTAGTGTTTCGCTGCGCTGGACTAAATCACAAGATAATGTGGGAGTAATCGGATATAAGCTGTTTATGGATGAGGATTTGCTCACTACAATCAGCGATACAAGTTTTGTAGTTAATAACCTAGCCGAAAACAGTCGGCATAGTTTTAGAGTACAAGCCCTTGATGCCGTCGAGAACTACTCTGCCCTCAGCAATCGCTTAGAGGTAAGAACCAACCCCGTAGTTCTCAATGCTATTTATGAAGCAGAAACTAATTACATCATCATCAATGATGTAACCGGGCAAAGCGTAAGGGTACAATCCAATACCAACTTGAGTGGTGGGGCTTATCTATTGACTCCCGATGTAGGAGATAAAATCCGCATTAGTTTCCCAATTGATGTCGCCGGACAATATCGCCTCAGTGTGCGTGTGCGCAGTGGTAACAGCACCAATCAAACTGTTTTTTGGAATAATGGCTACATATTTACAGTCAATGGAAATCCTACGTCTTTCAATGGGGTGGGTTCAAGTATTTCGGGCTTGATATCAATCTTGAGTGGGGCTTATTTTAGTATGATGGAATCGGGAGTTTTGAACTTCAATAGCGGTAATCATTACATTGACATTGAAAATACGCGGGCGTGGGCGGCTGTGGATTATTTGTTGGTTACTTACATTCCGCCTACCACTTCGGCATTGCAAACCCCTCGCCTCAAGCTAGAAGAAGCCCAAGATGCGAGCGAAAGTGCCGAAATATTGGGCGTATTTCCTAATCCTACCGCCAACAATCGAATATATGTCAATTTGTCGGGCTATGTACGAGGAAAAATTCAATATCAAATTTTTGATTCATTCGGCAAAGTCGTTGATACAGGCAATCAAGATCTTCAATATGCTCAAAATCAGGTAGTTATAGATTTTAAACCGGATAAAATGCCCAGTAATCTCTATTTTGTTCAGCTCAAAGGCGAAAGTATATTGCCCAAGACTGTCAAAGTAATCAAACAAAACTAAACTTAACTAAATTTATAAAAAATCATAACTAATTGATTATCAATTAGTTATGATTTTTTTATTGTACTTTGAACAAATTAATTGTATAATCAAGCAATTGACTATTTCCGACTGCGCCGTGTCCCGGCACTACAATTTTTACGTTGGGATATTCTTTTTTGACTTGGGCAACTGTATTAGACCAAGAGCTGACATTGGCATCGCCCAAATAGCCTTTGCTGGCATTTAAGGTTTTGATTAAACAACCGCCAAACATTACATTTTCGCGGGGGAAATAACCTACTACATTATCTTTGGTATGTCCTTCCCCAAAAAACTTTGCCGTGATAATTTCGTTCCCTACTTTCAAAGTTAGGGAGTCTTGGAAGCCATTTTGCGGTAGGACAAAATTGTTTTCTTTGGCAAGTTCAATGGTTTTGAAATAAGCATACGATGGGATATTATTTTCAACAAATGCTTTGAGTCCACCCAAGCAATCATCGTGAAAATGCGTAGGAATAATGGCATTTACTTGGCACTTCAAGGTTTCTTTTATCCATTTGATTAGCTCTTCCGCACTTTTGTCATTGGTTGGCGTATCAAAAACAATGGTTTCGTTGCCATTTCTTACAACCAATCCATTGCAAGGCACGTTGCCAAAATCATCGGTTTGTTTGTATGAAATATGTTGAAAAGAGTTTTCAGTGAGTTGAATGATGGTTAAATCCTTGGATTTGTAAATCTCGCGGGGTTTGAATGAGGTTTGCTTGAGCGTGTTACAACTTACAATCGTAACAAAAATTGCAAAGATGAATAGGTTTTTTAACATAAATTTCATTTTGTAGAGTTTTATAGTTTTTTGGGTTTATTGAGGCAGTAAGTAGATGTGCCCTAATTATGCAAATAAAATAATTATGCACAAGCATTCGTCAAAAAAGCCGGTGTTTGATTTGCATAAACTACTGAAAAAAACGCTCGCTGTAATCATTCATCAAGAAGAGTTTGCAATGGGCGCATTTCAAATTTACGTATTTCTATTGCCTCACCCCAACCCTCTCCGAAGGAGAGGATATAAGGTGGTAAATTTGAAATGCACCCGTTTGCAATGCAGTTTTAAAAATATTGTAAATAGCTGTATTTCAGTCATTTACAAAAAAATATTAGAAGCAAACGCTCGTTTGAAATTCTTTTTTAGGCAATTATTCTTGATTATAAATAAATTGCATACGTTTTCCTAACAAACAATTGAGATTTGGGTTAAATTAACGTGAATATTTTAGTAACTATTTGATAATGAGCTAATTATGATGTAAAAATACGCTTTTTTTGACAAATCATCAATTATTTTAAAAATA
>JALONJ010000270.1 GCA_025455045.1 Microscillaceae bacterium
TCATCCTGCGTGGAACTTTGTGGACTTTTTTCGCTTTTAGATAATTATAATTTGTTGATTTTCAATTAATTACAGAAATATTTTAAGACATAGCAATTTGACAAAGTTCCACGCAGGATGACGACTTGGGGAGATTTTAGATTATTTTTTAAAGATTTATTTTTTGTACTTTTTCAATATTTCTCAAAATATTCACGTTAAATTAAGATGATATTAGTTGCAAGTAGCTGTACAGAATCAAAAAACCATTAGTTTTCAACTTCGGCAATTTTTGTCAAAAAACTACTTTTGATAGAATGTAACCCAATGATACACGACTTTTGCAATACATTGATTTTGAAATTATCGATTGAAAACTACAAAATTTAAGTTTTTTTTTGTAATTTTTCGGCTTAGTTTTATTATACTTGCATTAAAAATTATAAATAACTGATAATCAAATAGTTAACTTTCAAGCCGATTGTTTTAACTCATTGGTTATCAAGGACTTATTGGAGATATTGTATGCCCAAGTCTGCTTTGGATAATTGATTGATTATCAGTCAATTATATTTTGGTTCAAAATCACTGCCATAAACTTGCATACCATCTTTTCTCATTGATTGACTGAAAAATGGATAAATTTACGCTCATCAATTTACTCGATAATCCGCACACAATTTCTGAAAATGACCTCGAGAGTTTAGAAGAAATTGCGGCAAGCTACCCCTATTGCCAAACCGCCCATTTGTTGATTGCCAAATACGCCCACGACCGCGAAAGTATGCTGACCAATCAAAAAGTGCGGCGTGCCGCTATTTATGCCCTTGACCGCAACCTGCTTCGGCGATTTGTCAATCAAGTTGCTGAGGATTCCGAACCCTCCACAACCAACGCCCAAGCAGAATTGAATGGCACACAAATAGCTGATAATCAGGCAACTAACTCACAAAGCTCCATTTCTGCCCTCTTGCTCGACCACGATGAGCCGGACGATACCAAGTCTTTTTTTGAAATGATTGAGCTTGACGAACCCAATGAAAAAATTTCAGAAACAATCACAGAGCCTTTGTCGCAAACCCCATCATCTTTTACTTTTATAGACGACAATACCGTTCAATTCAACCTAGATAAAAGCCCTGATAATCAAATACTTAGCAGTCAAGAATTGCCTTTGGAAATCATCGCCGAAACCCCAACAACTCCGCGCGATGAAGTAGCCGAAAGTTTGGAACAAGTAATCGACCATACTACGCTTTTGGCTGATAATCAGACATTTAACGAGCAATTTGTGGCTACTCAGCCCGAAACCGACCCGTTTTTTGCCGACATCGAGAACCTACCCCACGTTGAGGGTCACGAGATTTATGAAGACATCAATGTTGGCAAGGCATTGGGCTTGTTTTATGATGACAAAATCAGCGAATCAATTCGAATGTTCAATCAATTGATGCGCTTATATCCTGCCAAAAAAGCCGAATACGAAGAAGAATTATTGGATTTGTTGGGCAAAAAAGCCCATTTATACAATTTGCAAACCGGCGAGTTGAAGTCGGCGGGCAAACCCACCCTCACTATCACCAATCCGCCCCAAGAAGATACTCCTGAGCAAAACCCCAATATTAATATTCAAAACTCTGATAATCAGGTAGTTAGTAATACTTTTGAGACAAATATTACCGAAGTTAGCGATTTGAATGTTGATGCGATATTGCCCAATGTTGCCTACGAAAAGCCAGATGATTTATCAGAAAATACATCACAATCCATTGATAATGAGGTAGTTAGCCAATCAGATTTTAATGCTTTTTCTTTGGAGGAACGAGATTTGCCACTTGAAAACTTGCCTGATTTGAATGGATTTAACTCATCGGAATCCACCGCCCAAACTTGGTCAAACGATTTGGCAGAAAAACCACTTGAAACCTCAGCAGGCAATCTTGAAGATACAACTCACTCCGAAAACTCGAGTTCTTTCTTTGACCAAATTGCTGAAAATGAGCCTTTTAACGAAGAATTTAAGCAAAGTTTTACGCCCAATACCCACATCACCGAAGTAAGTGTTGAGGCTGGTTCAGTTGCCAAAGAAGTTTTGTCCGATTTGACAGATTTCAAACCCAAAACCACCAACCTCGAAATCGAAAAAAATTATTTTACCGAAAGTGAGGCTATTTTGCTCTTCAATCAAGGCAAAAATGCCGAAGCCATCAAAATATATGAAAGTCTGATAAACCGCAACCCACAAAAATCCGCTTACTACCAAAGCCAAATCAAAGTTTTGCAAGGTATGGATATGAGCCGCTTGCGCGAAACTGAGCAAAATATCAACCTAGCTGTCGAGACTTCCGAAGACTTTAGCGAAGCCCAAGCCTTACAACTGTTTACTCAAGGCAATACTCAAGAGGCAGTTGCCATTTATGAGCAACTGATGAATAAATACCCCGAAAAACGCGCCTACTTCATTTCACAAATTGAGATTTTGAAAAGTTGAGCCGATTTGTTGGCTTTTTGCAAAAAATAGCTTTACTTTGCGTTCCGTTTTAAATATTTCATTATTCAATTACATTTTTTAAATAATAAACAATTGATAATGAGGTATTTATGAGTTAATCATTCATTGTAAAATCATTAAAAAAGTATGTACACTTTTGCTGTTGTATTGATATTGTTGTTGTGTGTATTGTTAATTGTCGCTATTTTGGGACAAAATTCTAAAGGTGGAGTTTCGGCACAATTTGGCGGACAAATGGCAAGCCAAATGTTTGGTGCCAAAAAAGGAGCTGATATTTTGGAACGTCTCACTTGGGGATTTGCTACCGGCGTAGTGGTGCTTACAATGGCTACTACCTTTTTGACTTCTACTGACAATAATGCTTCTAGTAGCCCCAATATCCAAAAAGCGCAAGAGAAAAAATCTATCGCGCCTATCAACCCTAATCCTGCGCCCAAAGCCGATGATAAAAAAGCCGACGATAAAAAAAGCGAAAGCAAATCAAGCGAGACCAAAACGACAACTCCTGAACCTAAAAAAGAAGAGAAAAAATAGTGTAATTGCTTGATAATTAGATATTTGACAAAAGCCAATCAATGTTCTTGATTGGCTTTTTGGTTGGTATAGCACTTTGTTTTCGACTTTTGTAGTTCAAGTTTGTCTAAACCAAGCACCTGAAAAAGCCTAGTTCAGGGCTTTCCAGCGCAAGAATGTTAAAAATTTCCTTTCCTATTGTTCTTCGTAATAACAATACTTCGTGGATATTTCATAACTTATTGATTGTCAAGCATTTATAAAATTCACAAGATTTAAGTTAATTGCTTGATTTTCAATTACTTAGCTTCCAACTAGAAACTAGGAACTCCACGAACTATTGTAATAAATAAAGACTCAAATTACCTTATTTTATTTCTGCGCTTCAATTGGTACCATTACCTTGGTGCGTTCCCAGCGTAATTCCATTTCAGCCCCGGTTTTGCTTGGTTTGAACTCAATGCTAAAAGTTTCTTCGGGGTTTTCTAATTGAAAAACCGGCACTTCCACGCGCAACACATCGCGGGCTTCGGAGTAAGTAAAAGCTCCCCATTGCCCCAAGGCACTGTTTAAAATAACCACCCAATAATCCTTTTTGGGAATAGAAAACAAGGCATATTTTCCGGCTTTGACGGCTTTACCGGCAAAAGTTACATCGCTTTTGAACTCAATTTCGGTGGCTTCATTAGCTCCTGTGCGCCATACTTTGTCATAAGGGACTATCTTGCCAAAAATCTCTCGATTGCGCATCGAGGGGCGGCAATATTTTACTTCTGCCGAAATATTGTTTTGTTGAAAGACGGCTCGGGCTTCGGGGCTAAATGATTTGGTGTATGACCGAAAAATAAAAAACAAAATCACCAAAACGGCGGCAATGATGCCCACTATCATTAAAATTCTTTTCATAATTAATTAAAATTAGCAATTTTTGAATAAACAAATGTATGGATTAGTTGCCAATTAATTGCTACTTTTGTTGGATTTGTTTATCCAATCGGCTCAAATTATTTTTGCATAACTAATTCATTATCAATAAATTATAAAATACACCTTTTCAGCTATTTAAAATAAGGATACACATATTGGTCAAAAAAGGCTTGCATATTTTTGCGCTTGCCGGGCCAAAAAAACTGCTTTATCAAGGCATTATAATCTTCTTGAATATTGATTTTGTAAGTAGGCGTAGCGTCTTGTGCGGTCTCGAGCCAAGCCGAGTGCAAAGTAAACGCAAAAGTCATTTGCGAGTTTACCAGCTTGCAAATGGGTCCTTGGGCTAAATTGGCGGCATCGAATAGCCAAATTTCGGCAGTGTATTGCTTGGGCGAAGTACCGGCAACTACATTGACCGAAGAAACCAAGATATAGCCATCTTGGGAGTCGTTAGGATTGCCACCTTTGCGGGGTACAAATTGAATTGACCGCATATTAAAATCAATCGGGTATTGCCAAAAATCTTCAATTTGCATTGTATTCATATTGACCCGTATCAAAGCTGAGGGCAAACCTTGGGCGGTATATTTCAAGATTTGGTCTTTAGGAACAATCCGATTCGGATATTCGGAATATAAATCCTCGATAAATTGAGTGAGCATTCGTGGGTCAAGACCATAGCAGATAAAATACATATTCTCGATTTTGTCCACTACTTTGTTGGGCGAAATAATATCTCGATAGGTATAAAGCCCTAGCTCCCACGTATGCGCGCCTATGTGGTCAATGTCTTGCAAATTGCCGGTGGCGTGCAATATATTTTCCGCTACAATTGCCCCGGTATTGCCATCAATGACAAACTTACCGATTCTGCCAATGTCCATTGCGCCAATGGCAAACATTCCCAGCAAATCTTTCTCTACCGGCTGGCTAGGGTTGATGCCCAAGGTGTCAAAGGGGCGTAGCCATTCTGCCATACAGGCGGCGGTATTGTGGGCGAGATAAACCGTAATTTGATGATTGGGGTTGAGATAATCTGCCGAAAAATGCACGGCTTCAATGGGTATAGGTTGATTAAGTTTAATTGCCGTGATTTGTTTTTTGCCACTTTGCAGGTCGGCTCTTTTGACGAGATACAAGCTCAAATAAGGCAACATCGGCGAAGCCGTAACCGCCCGAATAAATCGGTCAATTTTATAATTGTTCGGAAAAGGATTGTTTATCAATATATCAATGGCAAACTTGAACGAAGAATCAGCCAAAATAATATAATCTTGCGTAAGCCCCATTTGGTGCATACATTGCTCAATGACCAAGTTTTTGCCGGTTTGGTCCACTATATTCCATTTATCGAGGTTGCCGGGTTTGCCATTCCAACGCATCAGGCTAATGCCATCTTCGGTTTCGGTGGCTTTGGCTATGAGTTTCTCAAGCCAGATTTTTATTTTATCCCAAATACTGCCGCCGGGTGGTTTTTGAAAGGATTTTTGCAAATCATTGAGCGATTTTTCGCGGCTATGGTGTTGTTCAAACTCATCGGCTAAATCCTCTAAATGTTTTTCGAGTTCTTCTTCGGAGCTTAACATTCCCGCCAAAAAATGCACCGATGAAAGCATTGTTTGTAAGGATTTGGTATAATTGACCATAAAAAACTCACCGGTTTTGGGGTCAAAGACCGGATGTGCAGTCGATTGCACCAAAGGAAAAGGCATTTTGATAATGGGAGGCGTACCTGGAGTCCATTCGGTGTTTTTGCCAATGGGCGTAAGTAGCTTCATACTTTGCGCACCGATTTCAAAAGGTCGCCCTACATCATAAGTCGCCAATATACGAGGCTGGGCATCACCGGCAAACTGAAAAGGCACAATGGCAGTATTCAATTCATTGCGTGCGCCCAAAAACAAAGACATCCGGGCAATACCGGCATTGCGAAAGCCATACTTGGCAAATTTGGGGTTTTGGCGGGCGACTCCTTGCCAGCCCGTAGCTTGGTCGGCGTAGAAACAAGGCGTTTTCATCAATACTGTTTGCAAATTTGCCTGACCTTGTGTATTGAAGTCAATTTTAAAAATCATTCCGTCACCATTCATCAAGGGCGAGCCATACTCTTGGTTGTTAGAGCCATCAGGTTTAAATTCAGGAAAAGGTAAACCATTGGAGTTGACCGAGCCACTCGGCGAGGTAAGATAAACCACCCCATAAATATCTTCGGGGAGTTTGCCTTCTTTTACATTTAATTGAATAGCCAACTCTTCACGGCTGGCACTGATTATAGGTTGCATATTGGGGTTGTAAAAATGAGAAGATAGTTTTGAGGCTGTAAATTATTAAAAAATACGGGATATGCAAGTAAAACCGGAGAAAATACTTAGCGGGTTGAGATAGTTGGGTAGATCGCTTGAATGAGATTTTTTTGAAGATACTAGGGCTGACGCAAATTTTCAAAATTTGCTAGTCAAGTGTACCATTTCAAAAAATCTGGCTATTTAAGGGTTTGAACAGCCAGTTTTTTCAAAATGACAAAAAGTATAAATATCTGATAATCAGCTAGTCAATAGTTCGGACAGTTTCTAGGCTCCCTGATCCGCCAGAAGCGGAGATTTAGTTCCGAGTTATTTGCTAAATATCTGATAATCCTCCAAAGGCGGACACGGTCAGCTAATTATACAAAACACTTGAAATAGCATAACTTATTGATTATCAATTACTTACAAAAACTATCCAAAGTATTGCTAGTTATACACTTTTCAAACTTCTTTGAAACATTGTAAAAATGGGGTAAAACTAGCTCACCCGATTCAATGGTTTTGCCTATTTAGCCGCCGTAACCCGACTCCAAGCCTCTTCGATAATCTCGACTGTACTTTTTTTGCCGTTTTCTGCCGAAATGATTGGCGGTTGATAGCCAAACAAATTCTTTTCTTTGATGGCTTTGATTACGCCGTCCGGCACCATTGTTTCCCAGCCTTGCTCGCCGTTTTTGATCAATTTGAGGACATTGTCCGACAATATGTGCAGTATATTGCGGTCAAAATCGTGGATATTTTCAATTTTATCGTTTGCCAATAAATATTCGTACAAATCAACCAAATGATCGGGTAGCTCGAAGTTGCGACAACTGTAAAGTTCGGCTGGATTGTCGCGCAAATTTGCCGGATAAACATAGAGTTTGATATTGCGACTAAATAATTGGCTAAATGATTCCAAAATTCCCCCTGATAGTTTTTCGTAGTATTTTTCATCAAAAATCAGCTCAAGGGCATATACCCCCAACACAATGCCGATTTTTTCTTTGGTAAATTGGGAATAGTAGGTTACTAAGCGGTAATATTCTTGGTAATTGGAAATCATCACCGTACAACCCAATGAACTCAAAATATCTACTCTATCCAAAAAGTCTTGATAATCAATGTGTTCGCCATTATCGACTTTGAGGTCTTTGAGGGTAAGCTCGGCTAAAATTTCAATTTTGTCTTTGCGTACATCTTCTTCTTTGCTAAATTGGTCATAGCCGCGCTTGAGCATATCCAAATTAACCAAAGTCAAAGGTCGAAATCGCCCACGAAATACCAAGATATTCTTTTTGTACAATAAATCCGAAGGTTGAATTACATTGCCATCGGGTCCGAAGATGGCGGCATTAGTCAAGCCGTTTTTGACCAATTGCAAGCTCAGAAGGCGATTGTCGATGTGTTCAAAATCGGGTCCACTGATGCGCAGCATATCAATCTCAATACGCTCGGGGCTAAGTCCGTCCATCAATGAAATCAAGAGTTTTTCAGAGTCTTGACTCAAGTAATAAGCCCCATAAAGCAAATTGACCCCGATAGTTCCCAACACGTGTTGTTGCGAAAGCGTGTCTTTGTCCAACAACTTGACGTGAATGATAATGTCATTGGGCGGGCTTTGTGGGCGCAGTTGAAAACGCACGCCAATCCAGCCGTGTCCTTGGTTGGTTTTTTGAAAGTTGATGGTAGTAACGGTATTGGCAAAAGCAAAAAAGTTTTTTTCAAAACCCATTTTGATTCCTAAGCGTTGCTCCAGCAAGCGATATTCTTTGTCGAGCATTTTCAACAAACGCGACTCACAGACATATCGCCCACTTTCTTCTACTCCATAAATGGCATTGCTAAAGGTCATATCATAAGCCGACATCGTTTTGGCAATGGTATTGGAGGCGGCTCCGGCTTTGAAAAAAAACGCCGCTACTTCTTGCCCTGCCCCAATCTCGGCAAACGAACCATACGAAGTAGTATCCAAATTGATCCGCCGCGCTTTTTCGCGGGTACTGAGGCTTGCATCATCTATATTCATATTCTAGGAGTTTGGAAATATCCAGATTGAGTAATTTATAAGGTCAATAATGGCTTCTTCAATTATAATAAACTGATAATCAAATAGTTGTATTTTAATCTTTTTGCTAATTTAGTCTATCTTTTAATCAATTAACAATATTTTTGCCAAGATAATTCTTGACAATTCGTGGTAAAAAGTATTCACTAAAATGAGTACAAAAATTTACCTCAATTGGCAATGGCAATAGCCCAAAACCAAAAACTCCCAAAAGGTATAAATCTTTTGGGAGTTTTTTGGTAATCTATTCATCATCAATGACTTAGCTATTCAATATGCGAGACTTTTGTCTTTCAAATTCTTCAAAATTAATCACCCCGAGTATAGTTGGGGATTATAACGGCGGTCAAAGGTCTCTTGCGGCATTATCAACAACCCAACAAAATCTACAAACGAGATAATGCCTGTAATCACCGCCCCTACGATGGTGATAGTACCCAATAAATAACCAATGCCCATGCCGGTTTGCCCCAGATAAAAGCGATGAATGCCAAATATGCCTAAAAACCAAGCTAAAATTGCGGCAATAATTTTATCTTTTTTTCCTTCGTTTGCCATATTTCAATATTTTTAAGATTATATGATTGTTTATCTTACAATGTACGATTTCGTAACGGGATAGTTGATACAAATATCATATTTTTTTGGGTAAAATTTAGTTTTTTTGCTAAGTTACAAGGGGTTTATTTTATTAAAGTATGATACCCGTTATGGAACAAAATAGTAAGAAACTGTTTTAAAATAGGATTAATCAATATTTTATGAGAACGCAGATTTTTATGATTTTTAAGATTGGGCAGATTTTTTATCATCATAATCATAACAATCTGCGTAATCAGCGTTCAAAATCACCTAAATACGCCTAAATGTTTGATAATCAGGCCATTAATTATTTTTAAAAAACAAAATTTTGCAACTTTAAATCAATTAAAAAATAGATTAAAATGATTTTAAAACAGCCTCTAAATCTTAGCTCAATTCTCGTGCCTCAACTACATTGGCAAGATTATTTTCAAAAATTGGCAAGGTAAAGAAGAAAGTCGTACCTATCCCTGCTTGGCTTTCGACCCATATTTTGCCGCCGTTGTTTTCCACAAAATCTCGACAGAGCATCAAACCCAAGCCTGAGCCTATCTCTTTGGCAGTACCCAAAGAACTGATTTTGGAATGATTGGTAAAAATTTGATTGATTTTATCGCTCGGAATCCCTACGCCGGTATCTCTGACCGAAACAAGTATTTCGTGGGCTTGTTGGTGGGCGGCAACTACGATGATGCCTTCTGAGTGTGTAAATTTAATCGCATTGTTGATTAAATTGCGCAGCACACTATCTATCTGGTCGGCATAGCCGTAGGCTAAAACTTGGTCGCTTGCTTCATTTTGCAAAACAATATTTTTTTCGGCAGCCGGAATTTCAAATACTTTGAGATTTTTTTGAATAAAATGTTGAATATCAATCATTTTTTTCCCCGATATTTCACCGTGCATTTGTTGGTTTGCCCACAGCAGCAGGTTGTTGAGCATTTCCGAAAGTGAGGTGATATTGGCATACAATTTATCTTTCAATTGTTTCAATTCCTGTGGGGTAAACACCTGATTATCAAGGTATTGAATAATCATCAACAAAGAATTGAAAGGGCTACGCAAGTCGTGGGCAATGATTGAAAAGAGCCTATCTTTCAAATCATTGGCTTGTTGGAGCATTTCTGATTGGCTTAGTATTTCTTCGCGTTGCTGGTTTATTTCGGCGTTTTGTTCGGTAAGTCGGTTGCGTTGCAGGGTAAGCAGGCGATTGATTTTTTGCTTAATGGCATAACCGCGATACAAAATAAACGACAAAATGGCTACCAAAACCACCACAATTATCAGGGCATACACGCGAGTTTGCTGGACATTTTGCTCGGTTTTGAGGAGTTTGATTTGGTCTTCTTTTTCTTCAATGGTATAGTTCTCGACCAGTCGGCGAATTTCGCGCTCCTTATCAGCATTGAACATACTGTCTTTGGCTACCTCAAACTCCAAATAATAATCAAGAGCCTGTTTGTAATCACCGGCTTGGCGATAATTAGTCGACAAAATCAGGGCGGCATTTTTTACATTTTCGGTGTATTTGATTTCCTTAGAAAGTTTTAAGGTGCGTTCAGCAAATTGATTACTTTGGCTGATATCGCCTTTTTTTTGATAAATTTCGCTCAGTCCGCGCGTGCTGTAGGTAATAATCCGCGAGTTTTGGAGTTCTTCGGATATTTGGAGAGCCTTCCGGTAGGTTTGCAAAGCCAAGTCGTATTTGACTTGGGCTTGATATACATCGCCGGTGGTATTGAGTACAGTTGCGTAAGTGGTTTTTTCGCGTTGGGCTTCGGGCAAGTTCAACACTTTTTGCAAATTGCTGAGGGCATCATCATACCGCTTGTGCATATAGTAAGTGCGCCCAATATTGCCATAAGCCCGCGCAATCAAGAAATTCTCGCCTAATTCTTGATAAATTTTGATAGAGGAGGCATAGTATTGCAAGGCTTTGGGGTATTGGTTTTCCATATTGTAAATATTGGCGAGGCTGTTATAACTCTCGGCAATCCCTCTTTTATCGGCAATTGTTTCAAAAATTTTGAGCGATTTTAGGGCAAATTTAAGCGAAGCCGGATATTGGGCTTTCATCCAATACCCGCCAGCTATCCGATTCAAAGCCCAAGCCTTGCCTTTGAGGTACTTGATTTCTTCGGCTATTTTTTGGGCCTGCTGGGCTAGTATAAAGGTAGTATCGGGTTTGATTTGGCGATAAATATAGGCTAATTCTATCAAGTTATTGACTCGCAAAGTATCCGCTTGCGGGTGTTGGTGAAGCCATTTTTTCAAACTATCTATTTTTTGGACTTGTGCCACAACCGAAGTACTAAACAGCAACAGAAGGATTAAACCTAGATATAGACTTTTCAAGTATGTCAAAATTTAAGTTTTGTAGATTTTTAGAATATAAACATCGGAAAGAGCTTTTGAAATGTTTAAAATTTGCAAAATCCATTTTCAAGTGAAGTTTAAAACCTCGACGAGGCTATAACTATTTTCCGATGCGTATATGTACGCACAAATAGTGATTTTTTATTAAAAAAATAGAAAAAAATCCTATGAAATTAATAGGTCTGATGAAGTATAATCATTTCAAGTACCTAGTTTGGATTTGCTAGTTGGAAGTTAAGAGGCTGAAAATCAATTAATTAAGTAGTTTTAAGTAATTCAGCCTATTTAATTTATCTCATTCCAAGTTGAATGTAACGTACTGATAATCAATTAATTACATCTGTATATGAGATTTTTCACCATTTTTCAGAAAATTGTAATGCAGGCTGTCTAGCCTGCCCGTGTAAATGCTTTTAGGCTTAGAATAAAGCGAGAATTTTCTAAAAAAGGCTGAAGAACCAATATTTAGGCTCTTTACCACTTTTTAGGAATCTGAAAAACTCTCACTTTTCAGTGATTCCGAGCGAAGTGAGGAATCTTAACTTTGCGTAGAGAATGGCTAAGATTCCTTCCGCGCCTTTGGCGGGTCGGAATCACTGAAATTGATAAATTTCAGAAAAAAATACTTTTCCTGAAAAGTGGTGAAGAACCGGATTGATTAGCTAAGCAATTGATTATCAGTATTTTAACTTACTCATTGCTTTGTTGCTTGATTTTAGGCTCAATTTAAATTATTGTTGCTAAAAGTGATATAAACACCTGATAATCAATGATTTACAGAAATTTTATTTGCAAAAGCTAAGGCAAGCATAAACTATTTAAACACTAAGAACACCAAGAAAATACCCACAAAGCCCACCAAGACCTTGGTGC
>JALONJ010000271.1 GCA_025455045.1 Microscillaceae bacterium
ACATTGATTATCAATTATTTATGTATTTTGTTATTTTTATAAATATAAAAGTTAAAATATCAAACTTTTATTTAATTATTTTACAGTGGGAATTGCTGATGCTATTTTGAATATTTTATGTAATGATCTGATTATCAGATACTTAGCAAATAACTCGGAACTAGAAACTAGAAACTGTCCGAACTATTGATTTTACAGATATAACCTGATAGACCAACTGAAAGATGGGCTTTTCAAAAGCGCATTCTTGATGATATATAAGTTTAAGAAAAATCACAACTAACTGACAATCAATTGGTTGTGATTTTATTTACAAACCAAATTAATTACTTTCCAACAACTCGATATCAAAGTAAAGTACCGAAAATGGTATCAGACTGCCACTCTGCGTATCTCCATACCCTAGCTTAGAAGGCAGAATAAATTTGCCTCGTCCACCCACTTTGAGCAATTGAACTGCCTCTTTAAAACCAACTATCAATTGCCCACCCAAGTTAAAATTGGCACTGGGTGAGTTGTCTATGGTTTGCCCAAAGATATTTTTCAAAGTATATCTTACTCTTACATTGCTAGTGGCACTAGGCGTAGCCCCGGTGCCTTGCTTGGTAATGATGTATTGCAGGTCGCTGGTAGTAGTGGTGGTGGTAAAAGAGCTATCTACTTTCATTTTGTCAATTTGCTCGCTTTCTGAGCGTATCCATAGCACTTTATAATTGTAGGTTTGTATCGGATTAAGGGGTAAATATACTCGGATAGAATCCAAAGGGCGGGCAATTGCCAATACATCTTCAAAATCTTTGAGCAAATAATTGGAGCCATCAACGGCTTTGCCCCCAAAAGGCAACCGCAATGTTCCGGTAGAGTTGGGAATCGCCGAATTGTCTAAATAAGTACCTTTGATATTCAAGGACACCAAATCCCCCTTGACCGGATTGCGCCCGGTAGAAGTCGTAAATAAAGTTTGATAATACACACCCGAAGTGGTTTGCTGGGCATTGATGGTATTTCTTTGAATATAATCTCGAATTTGATTTTTTAATTCTTCGGTGGTAGGTTCAGGGTCGTTTTTTTTGCAAGCCGCCAAAAGCCCGATGCTCAACAAAAGCAGACCATAGAGTAATTTTTTCATAATTTTAAATTAAAAATTGATTTTTGACAAGACGCAAAAATAGGCAAAAAGGTAGCTACTTAAATCAAAAATTTACAATCAAAGGTTGAAAATCACATAATCAACTGATTATCAATAGTTTATATTTTTATTTGCATAATTTATATTTCTAAGCATTTTGAAAGATTAAAAAAAACGATGCTTCACTACCTTATAAGAATGACTAATCTTAAAAATTCATTCAAAGCTATTTATCCATATTATCCAAATTTAATTTTTTGTATCGTTTTTGCTTATTGTTAAGCTTGAGTTTATTAACTTGCCTTAGTTTTGAACAGAAGGGCTTTTGCTCAAGCTAGGCTATCAGGCAAGTCTTGGCGACATTTTGCTCACTTATTCATAAATACAAATAACTGATTATCAAAGACTTACAATTGAATACCATTTAATAAACATTCATTATTCACTCATTATACTATGCTGAAAAGATTTTTGCGCGGGGCGGGCAATGGCGTGGTGCTGACTATATTGACTTTTGCGTTGCTGTTGGGGGTTACAAGTATTCCCCTCAACTTTGAATTTTTGAACCCTATCCAAAATATGTTCAAAGATTTTGACTCCACCGACATTGTGTTTTCGCGCATCCGCAAGACTCCCATTGCCGATGAGCGGATTGTGCTGGTCAATATTGGCAATTTGGGGCGTAGCGAAGTTGCCCAAATTGTAAGTACGCTCAATAAGTTTGAACCTAAAATCATAGGGATTGATGCCCTTTTTCGCAAGCCGCGCGACCCTGCCGAAGATAGCACCTTTGCGCAAGCCCTGTCGGAAGTCAAAAACTTGGTTATGGTGAGCGAGTTGAAAAACAGTAGCTTCAATGAAAAAAAATCGCGCTACGACACGCTCAACCTATCTTATGAAATGTTTGTCCAACACGCCTACACCGGCTACGCCAACCTCACTACCGAAGGCTCGGGCAACCAACAGGAGTTTAATACCTCGCGGAGTTTTATGCCCAAAGTCAAAGTCCGAGACAATCAAGGCAAAGAGCGCAACGAATATGCCTTTGGGGTCAAGATTGCTGAGTTGTATAATCCCCAAAAAGTAAAAAAGTTTTTGGCGCGCAACCAAATCACCGAATTTATCAATTTTAGAGGCAATGTAATTCCTACCGGACCCAACAACGAAACCGTATTTAGTGTTATCAATTATGACCAAATATTGGTAGATGAACCCGAAATTGAAAAAGATTATCTCAAGGGCAAAATTGTGCTTTTGGGCTTTATGGGTGAAAAAAACTACATCGAAAAATCTTATGTAGATAAATTTTATACCCCTTTGAATGAAAACTATGTAGGCAAAAGTACGTTAGATATGTTTGGAGTGGTAGTACACGCCAACATTATTTCAATGATTCTCAACGAAGACTATATTGATGAATTAAACCCTTATTTAGAAATTTTATTAGATGTAATTGTTTGTTTGTTTTGCGCCTCGTTATTTTCCTATTTTTTCCGTCATATAGGATTTTGGTTCGACTCGGTAACGCTCATCGCCCAATTTGTATTCTTAATTTTATTATTTGGTTTAAATGTGTATGCGTTTTTACTTTATAATTTAAAAATAAATATCAATACCGCGCTTTTGTGCGTTGTATTTTCAGGATTAATCGTAGAGATGTATCACGGATTAATCAATAAACTTTTTGAATATTTTACTCGTAAAAAAGATATTAAATTAACAACTGTAAAAAATGAAAGCAAGTAGTAAGTTTATCGTGTGGGTATTTTTAATGGTTGGACTGGTTCATTACACACACGCTCAAGATTATGTATTTAAAGTAATTGCCAGTAGTGGCTCAACTCACAAAAATTCGGTCAAAGAAGAACAGAAACTCAAAATTGGCGGCAAACTAGCTGCCGGAGACAAGGTCGTAGTAGGGGCATCAAGTTATGTAGGATTGTCATATTCGCAAGGGGGTACTGCCCAAATCAGCATTGCCGGTACATATTCGGTCAAAGATTTGGAAACCAAATTGCTGGCTTCCCAAAAATCGGTTGGGCAAAAATATGCCAGTTTTATCATTGGCGAAATGACCAAAGCCGGAGGCAATGATATTCACAAAAACCCTTACAAATATCAGAATGTAACCGGGTCGGTAGAGCGAGATGTAAAATTTAATGCCAATGAAATAGTTGTATTATTGCCCAAACAGACTTCTTTTTTGGTGAATGAATACCTTGTGAAATGGAACAAAGTAAATGAGGTAGCCGAATACGCCATATTGATAAGAAATAATTTTGGCGAAGATGTAAAGAAGTTCAACACTGCCGATACTTCATTTGTGTTGAAATTAGATGACAAAGGCTTGCTTGAATCAGACCAAGCCATTTTGACAGTAACTCCAGTAGGCAAAAAAATTGCCGAACCAAAAGAGTATTCATTTAATCGTTTGGACAAAAAGGATTTGGAGCATTTTCAAAAGAAATTTAACCATTTCAAAAATCACGAAAAAATCAATGAAGAAGATGCCCATTCCATCTTAAATATGGCGGTATATTTGGAAGAGCACGGAATGATTCTCGATGCAACTGTTGCTTATGAAAAAGCGATGAACCTTGCCAAAGGCGATGAAGTATTTGAAATAGCTTACAAGCAATTTTTGATTCGTCAGGGCATAGCCAAATCTTCACAATTTGTTGAAGAAGAAGCCCGCAAAGGTGAAGAAAAATAATCAGAACTAAATTATCTCATCTAGAGAAATTAGTTAAAAGAATTGAGCAATTAAAATGTAACTATTTGATTATTAGATAGTTACGTTTTAATTGCTCTTTTTTTGTAGTAATCTCTGAAAAGCAGGGATTATTTTAAATTTGCTGTTTCTTTTTACAAGCAAACTAAAGACATAACTACTTGATTATCAATTAGAAGTAAGGCTTGCTGTATCCCCAAAGCCAAGCTAAAAACGATGCCTTTCAAGTGGCAAAAATGAGTATTTTGCAAGATTTTGGGCAAAAAAATGCTAACCAAGAAGGTTTTTTCACCCCAAGAATTGGGTTTCTTCATTTTTTGCTTTTATTTTAAAGCATTAAAATACCTTGTGAAGCTCTATGATAAAGTTTGCTCTAGTTGATGATAATTTGGCTTTTCTTGCCGAGCTTAGGCAAGAACTCAATAGTTTTAATGATTTGCAGTTGGTTTTGATGGCTACCAATGCTCAAGATTGCTTGAATGGCTTGGCAAATCTCTCAAGCGCGCAATTGCCCGAAGTGATTTTGATGGATATCGAGATGCCCCAAACAGATGGCATCGAGGCTACTCGCCAAATTCACGCATTGTATCCACCAATCAATGTGGTGATGCTTACTACGTTTTCAGATGATGACAAAGTGGTAAAAGCTATTCAAAATGGGGCAAAAGGCTATTTGCTCAAAACCGAAAATGCCCAACAAATCCATAATGCCATTTGTGAAGTGGCAGTGGGCAACTCACCGCTTTCCCCCGCCATAGCCCGCAAAATCTTGGATATTTTTAATCAAAGCCTTTTTCCGCCCGCCTTACCTCCCAGTCCGCCGATTGTCGAAAATGATTATAAACTAACCACCCAAGAGCAAAAAATCTTGGACTATGTCCATCAAGGGTTGCCTTACAAACGCATTGGCGAACTGCTATTTATTGAAGAAAGTACGGTCAAAAAACATATCCGAAATATTTACACCAAGCTTGGGGTGCATAATAAAGTGCAGGCTTTGCATAGGCTCAATAAAATGACCTAGGAATTGAAATTATGTAAATACCTGATAATCAATTAGTTACAATTCTGCAAGTGTACTTTATATTTAGATAAAATTTATTCCTTTCAGTATTGAATGAATCAAAATTACTTATTTACAAAAATCATTTATTCATTGCGTTTTGGGGGTCTGCTATTTTTTAGCTGTTTACCTCACTTTGTCCATTCGCAAGCCAAGGTTTTGGTCTTGACAGATTCGGTCAAAGAATATCAAGTCAATCAATATTTTTTAATGTTGAAAGATACTATCGGTAATCTTACCATCAAAGATGCAAGTAATCTCAGTTATCTGGCTCATTATCAGGCGATTAACTCCAAAGGATATCGCATTGAATACGATAAGGGCGTAAAACAATATTGGTTGCGTTTAGAAATTGATAATCAGACTGATAAGTCGGAATTTATTTTTTTTAATCCGCCCAGATTTGATACTTTAGAAGTGTATTATCTGGTAAATCAACAATTTATATCAAGAAGCACCGGTACTCGCACTGCTACATTTTCCCAAGAATTATTTATAAGCCCTTTGTTACATTTGGCGTTTCCACTCACTCAGGGCAAAAATGTTATTTATTTTCGGATTGCCGGCAATAGTTATTTACATCAATATCGCGGTTTATTGATTGGTCAAGTATGGGAAGCATATTACTCCTATTCATTTTATCACAAAATGGGCGTTTTATTAGGCATCTCGCTAGGAGCTTTATTTTTTTTATTGCTGTTCAACCTGATAATTTATAGTTTTTTGCGCGATTTTTTGTATTTCATTTATTTGTTATGCTTGCTCACCACTATTTTGATGATTTGCAATATAATGCTCTATGATTATACTTTTGGAGCTTTGGGTTTAGCGTTTATATTTTACTATGCCTACATTCCTATTGGTTTGGTGGCGGTAATTTGTAATATTTGGTTTACCCAATATTTTTTAAAAACAAAAAATGATTTACAATGGATTCATTCATTTTTGAATGGTTTAAAATATTTGGGTTTTTTGAGCCTTTTACCACTATTTTTTAGTCAAATTAGTTTATCGGTCAATGCTTTATATATTTTGTCCGGCACATTTATTTTATTAGCATTTTACCTGAGTTTACTACGGGTTTGGCAAGGCTTTCCGCGAGCTATGTATTTTTTGATGGCAAATACTATCTATCTACTGGGGGTTGTATTGGTACTCCTGCTACTTAACTCGTGGCTTGATTATAAGATATGGATGTTATGCATATATCCCTTTGGTGAGTCCATTCGCGCGCTTATCTTCTCAATAGCTTTAGCCGAGCGAGTCAATATACTCAAAACCGAAGTAGCCCAACAAGCCCAAGAAACCGCCCTTGCCCACCAACAAAAGGAATTTCAGTTACAATTGTTAAAAGATAAAATTCAACGCGATTTGCACGACAATTTTGGCTGGCTTATCACCGTCTTGGTCAAACGCTTGGATAAAATGACCAACACACCACAAGCCATTAAACCCCAAGAAATCAAGGACTTAGCCGACCTTGCCCGCCAAATTATCCAAGAACTGCGCGCTACTTTTTGGATTATCAAAGACGAATTGATTACTTTGGGCGATTTGGAGAATAAAATCCGAGATTTTCTTTGGCAATTAAATCCGATTTTGGAGCATATCAAGCACGATTTTGAAGCCAGTTATGACTCACAAACTCCAATTTCGGCGATTCAAGCCCGCAATTTGTATCGGGTTTTGCAAGAAGCCGTGCATAATAGCCTCAAATACAGCCAAGCCCAAAACCTCCAAATCAGTTTAAAAATTGATAATACCCAACATTTGTATTTGGCAATTGAGGATAATGGCATTGGATTTAATTTGCAAAACATTGATAATCAAGCAAATAGCTCACATTATGGGCTTTTGAATATGCAAAAACGTGCCGAAGAAATCGGTGGTCAATTATCCATTGACTCACAAATCCAACGTGGTACAAAGGTAAGTTTATTGCTTCCACTTGCCTGACCATCATCTATGTACCACTTACCGATGATGTACCAAAATTAGATGAATTGGTCTTTTGCAGTAGTTTATAAACAACTGATTTTCAGCTAATTACGTAATAAAAACTTCATATTTTTGTAGGAAAATTGTAACGCAGGCTGTCTAGCCTGCGCGTGTAAATGAGTTTAGACTTAGAATAAAGCTACGAATTTCCTGAAAATGGGGCAAGAATTATCAAAAAATATCTGACTCCTCCCCTATCTCATTCTTCTCGTAAACCAAAACCCAGCGACTCCATATCGCGCCAAAACGAAGGATAAGACTTATTGACTACACTTGGGTTTTCAATCTTAAGCAAATGAACCAATGCCAAAGGCGCAAAAGCCATTGCCATTCGATGGTCATCGTAGGTTTCAATCAAAATAGGCTTTTGTGCTTCGGCTATCGGCGGGGTATCAGCCCAAGCACCAAATCGCAAAGACCAGTAGCCATACTCCTCGTGAAGTTCGCAACCAAATTTTCGAATCTCATTTTGCAAGGCTTGTACGCGGTCGGTTTCTTTAATTTTGAGGCTTTCTAAACCTTTGACCAACATTGGTATGCGTTTTACTGCGCCCAGAGCCAATACCGTTTGCGCCAAATCGGGGCAAGCCGTAAAATCCCATTCAAAGGCTTGGTTAAGCTGAATAGGCTTGCAAGTGAGCTTGGCACCGGTAGCTGTAAACTGGGTTCTTACGCCCAAATGCCCCATAATATCTACAATCACACTATCACCTTGCAAGGACTCAGATTTTAGCCCCAACAATTCAATTTCGGAGTGCAGAGCCAAACTTATCACACTATACCAATAGCTCGCCCCCGACCAATCGGACTCTACTGCGTAGCTCTGGGCTTGGTAGGTTTGGGCAGGTATGGCAATGGTTTGCTCGTGCCAAGTATGGGCAATGCCAAAATGTTGCATTTGGGCAAGGGTCATTTCAATATAAGGGCGCGAACCTATCTTACCCAGTAGTTTCAATTCCAAACCCTCGGGTAGCAGGGGGGCTATCATCAGCAAAGCCGAAATATACTGGCTACTTACGTCGCCACGAATTTGCAAAAATCGGGTTTTGTTGGGCTGACTGGTTGTTGGGTGGATTTTAAGGGGTGGAAATCCCTCATTTTGCCCATAATCGATAGAAAAACCCAGTTGTTGGAGAGCCTCGACCAAAATTCCGATGGGGCGTTCACACATACGGGGCGTGCCGGTCAAGGTCTTGGTGGTATTGGTGGTAACTGCCAAATATGCCGTAAGGAAGCGCATCGTAGTTCCGGCATCCAGTACATCTAATACTTCGGCAGAGGACTGCAAAAGCCGAAGCATTGTTTGGGTGTCGCGGGCAGTAGAAATATTTTGCACGTCAATCATTTGACCCGATTGAAACTGCGCCAAAGCCTGTATAATCAAGGCGCGATTGCTCTCGCTTTTGGAACTGGGAAGGGCTATTTTGCCCTGAATTGGCAATTCGGGGGGCGTGATTTGGAGGTTTTTCATTTAAAAATTAAAAATTGACAAATAAAAATAAAAGATATTCTTCACATCTTTGCCAAAAAACATTATTTTCTATAAATATCTCATTATCAATGATTTACATAATATTATGGGTTCTTCACCACTTTTCAGGAATGAAAAAAATTTCTTTGTCATTCTGAGCAAAGCGAAGAATCTAAAGCGTTGATTATCAAGAGTTTCAGATTCTTCTTGGATTTTTAATAAACTATTTGAATAATATCCGTTAATTTTGCATAAGCTCTCAATACAAACAAACTATTTCTTATGAGTGCAAAATTATTAGAAATACACCCCGATAACCCCGATTTGCGCAAGATATTGCTGGTCGTAGATGCACTTCGCAATGGTGGAGTGGTCATATATCCCACCGATACTGTGTATGGCTTGGGCTGTGATATACACAATCAAAGAGCCGTGGAGCGGATTTGTCAAATCAAACAAATTAATCCCAAAAAAATCAACCTTTCTTTTATTTGTTATGATTTGAGCCATATATCCGAATATGCCAAAGTGGACACTACTACTTTTAAAGTAATGAAAAAAGCCCTACCGGGTCCATTTACTTTTATTTTGCCGGCGAGTGGCAAAGTGCCTAGAATATTGGATACCAAGAAAAAAAATGTGGGTATTCGGATTCCTGACCACGCCATTCCGCGCACGATTGTCAAGGAATTGGGCAATCCTATTATTACTACCTCCATTCGTGATGAAGATGAGGTGATTGAATACTCTACCGACCCCGGATTGATTTATGATAAATATATTCATTTGGTTGATATAGTGATTGACGGGGGGTATGGCAACAACGTAGCCTCTACGATTGTCGATTGTAGCAATGGCGAGTTTGAAGTGGTGCGCGAAGGCTTGGGCGATATTACCCAATTTGTTTAAAAATTTGGTTTTAAACCAAACAGTCAGCTTGCCTACACCTGTCAAGTAAACAAAGAACTATTGCTTACGGTATTTTTCGGGAATACTAAACGGAAAACTGAGGGCTTCATTGCCAAATTTTGCTTCCGAACAGTGCAGGTCAATGGCAGTGTTTTCAATTTTTTGACTGTCTTGATTCCAAAATTTTACTGAAATTCGGCTGTTATTCGGAAACAACATTCCATTGGTGGTGATAAAGTTTTCGTAGAGCAAATTGAGCAAGTTATTGGTTTTGGGGTCAAAAACCTGCAATTTTTCCAGTTTTTTGCTTTCAGGATTCAAAAAATTATCAATTTCCACCCCTTTGGCGCGCTGGCGTATGCGTACTACTTTGCCTTCATTGCTCACCTCTTGGGGGTTATAATCCTGAATAGGCATATTGCCCAAAAGCAAGGCTTGCAACATTTCAAAATCGACTTTAAAATTGAGCAATTGGCTCAAACTGTCAAAACTGGCTTGAGTATAAGTTTTGTTGAGGTAATCCAACATTTCCACCGATTCGCGCCCGATACGCACCCGCAAACCCTCAATACCCACCGGCCCGGTAAAAGATGCCCAAATAAGGCTATCGCGGCACATTCGGAGTTTGATTTTGACTTTTTCGTCTCTTTTTTCGGTTTTGTAATGCAGTTTGAGCTTGGCATCTAAGTAGGCAAAAGAGTCTTTGGCACGAGTGGGTTTTTCTAATTCGGGGAGCTTAGGTTCTTCTATTTTGGGAGTATTTTCAGGGTTAATAACCTGATTATCAGTGATTTGAGAATCTTCTTTAGTGATGGGTGTGCTGGTGGTGGAACGACTCGTAGCAAGGGAATTTTTGCGGCAAGCCGAAAACAAAAGGCTGGCAAAAATTAAAAATCCTAAAAATACGTTTTTGGAAACAAATGGTAACATTGGGCAAGAATGTTTAATAATTTCGGACTAATAAATTGATTATCAATGAATTAGCGAAAAAATGAGTTTTGAACGAACTATATTTCTATATAATTAAACTCTTTTTGTCCGATTTAAGTTTAGCAATTGTAAGTTTAATGGGCAAATTTAAGCATTTTTAACGATTTTTTACCCACTCGCTTGAATCACCAAAGGCGGCTGATACCGCATCGCTGAGTCCGTACCGCCCTTGGTTTAGCAAACCTTAAACCCATAGCGAGCTATTCAAATCTCGCCGCGATAGGAACTACTCCAGCCCAAAATCGCTTTGAGTTTTTGACTTGGGTTAAATTTGAATGCCGTAGAATTCTTATGGTCTTCAATATAAAACTTGCCAAAATTCTCAAGGGTAATCGATTATCGATTTTTCATTGCCTCCAAAACAGTCTCGATAAAACCTGCCAAAAAACATTTGGCAACTTCTTCTTCACAGCCCATAATATCAGCGTATCTAGCAATAAACTCTTTGTTTTTGAGTGTATTATTAATCATTTTTTTTGTATTTAATTGATACGAAATTAGGAATCAATAATTGGGTAATTACCTGATTTTCAATTGATTATGTTTTTAAAAAGTTTACTTTATTTTGTATCTATTCCTTAGTTTGTCAAAAGTCAAAGATAATCAATGATTTATAAAAAATATTCAAGGTATTGACTTCCCAAATTCGAGAATTTGAAAATTCAAAAACCCCCAATCTCAGGCTTTGTTTTTTTCAAAATTGACAAAATACATATCTACCTCACCCTTGTTTTTGGCGGGAACTTTGCCGCGATAAGTACAATCAAATACCTCTTTGACCATTTCATAAGTAACTCCCGAAATATTAACTTTGCCCACTTCGCCGCTTGATTCCATCCGAGAAGCCAGATTGACGGCATCGCCCCAAATGTCATACGCAAATTTCTTTTTGCCCACCACCCCGGCTACCAATGCGCCGGTGTGGATTCCGAGGCGGACTTCCCAAGTATCTTTGCCTTGAGCAGTTTTATTGGCTTTAAATTCTTCCATAAAAGCCTGAATTTCTAAACCGGCTCTTACGGCATCAAAAGGGTTGGTTTCGTTGGGAATTGGAATGCCTCCGGCGCACATATAGGCATCGCCGATGGTTTTGATGCGCTCGAGGTTGTGTTTCTCGATAATTTCATCAAACGCGGCAAAACAATAATCCAACTCTTGAATTACCTCTTTGGGGTCCATTTGCGAAGCTATGTTGGTAAAACCCCGAAAATCAGTAAACAAGACCGTTACCATATCGTAAGATTGTGGCGTGGCGTGTCCGGTTTCTTTGAGTTCTTGGGCAATCGCCACCGGAAGAATATTGAGAAGCAATCGGTCTGATTTTTCGCGTTCTAAACCCAAATTATCTCTTTGGGCTTCAATTTCTTCTTTTTGTTGATTGATTTCCTCGTTGAGTTCGAGCAGGTGGTCGTGTTGGGCTTGAATTTTTAGATTTTGCTCGCGCAAAAGTTTATTTTTTTGGCGATTTCTGATGTACGAATACGTAACAAAAGCGGCAATCAACGAAATAAAAGCAATAATTGAAGAGAGCAAAAAAAGTTGATTGCGCCGTTTTTGGGCTTCCTCGAGCTGTTTTTTCTCTTGGGTAGCTTGGCGGGCTTCCGATTCGGCAAGTTTTTTTTCTTGTTCGGCTTGCTCGGCTTGGGCTTTGGCTTTTTCTTCGTTGGCGAGGGCAAGTGCCTTGTCTTTTTCGGCGCGCTCGGCGCGGGCTTTTTCCAATTCTTTGGCTTGTTCGGCGCGCTCGGCTTGGGCGCGGGCGAGTTCGCGTTCTTTTTCGGCTTGGGCGGCGCGGGCGCGCTCGAGTTCGCGTTCTTTTTCGGCTTGGGCGGCGCGGGCGCGCTCGAGTTCGCGTTCTTTGCGCAAGTTTTCGACAAACAATTTTTGGTTTTCCAACTCAGCTTTTTGCCTTTCGTCTTCGGCTGACGATATTTTCAACTTTGCCTCCATTTGCTCAATCATCAATTTTTTGTTCAATACATCTTGAGCTTTTTGGTTGGTTTCGGCATTGAGTTGGTTTTTGGTATCGGTAAATAGCTTGTTATATTTTTCGTATTCGCTAAAATTGCCTTCCGATTTGTAAATATCAGCCAAAATCCGGTAGCTGTCCAACAATTGGGCTTTGGCTCCAGCCGCTTGGGCTTGCTCAATGGCTTGGTCCAGGAGAGGCAGGGCTTTTTCGTTGTTGCCACTCAAATAATAGTTTGCCGCCATACGATTTTGCACATCGGCGGTCAGTGCCGGTTTCAATTGCTTTTGGCGAATTTTGAGAGCTTCCTCATAATAACTCAGTGCCTCGCCATAATTGCGCGAATTGGTATAAATTACGCCAATGTTATTCAAAATAATCGCTTGCTGGTCGGGGGAGTTTTTTTCACTCAATTTTTGTAAGTTGATACTAATGGCTTGATTAAAACTTTGCAAAGATTTTTTGGCATCACCGGCTTTGCGGTACAAAAAACCCAAATTGTTCAAGGCTTTGGTCATTCCATCTTGATTGTTCAGTTTTTGATTGACTTCCAAACTCTGAATACTATAATTGATGGCTTGTTGGTCTTGCCCTTGCAGTTCGGAGGCTATTGCCAAACGATTCAAAACCTCGGCTAATTCGGGGCGTTGGCTTTGTCTTTCGTATAAGTCTTTGAGTTTCTGATAGTTGGCAATGGCTTCGGGGTAGTTGCCGGTCTGAAAATTTGCCCAAGCCAAATTATTCAAAGTACTCACTTGCCCTTTGGAATCGGAGAGTTGATTATAAATTGTATAGGCTTTGCGCAAATATTCCAACGATTTGTCGTAGCTCTGCCAATCGCGGTAAAGCAAGCCCAGCTCTTCGTAGGTCAGAGCCAGCCCTTGATTGTCGTTTTGCTTGGCTTGGCGAGTCAGGGCTTTGAAGTAGTAATCAACGGCAAATTCGTATTGTTGCGAAGTTTTATAAGTGCGAGCTATCTGGAGATACAAAGGGATTCGCTCGGTGTCGGTCTTGGCTTGACCGGCTTGAGTCAACAAACGACTAATATCCTGAGCTTGGACAATAGAAGTAAAAAAGATAAATATCCAAAAATATGTAAACCACCCTTTCATTCTAAAACACCCTAATTGGTTTTTGCTATGGGTAAATTTCAAACTTTGGACAGTCTGCAAATTACCCTCAATTTTGTATCATTTTATTTGGTTGCAAATTAAGTACCTTATTTTCAAGCACTTAATATTTGGCGAAAAAAAAACCAGCATTAAACCTTATTTTTGGAGATTTAAGGGCTTGAAAATCAACTTTTTAGCCAAATCAGCATTATTTCGTAAAAATAAAAGGAAAAATTAAATTTTCATTGTTCCAACAATTTATTAACAACCGGTTTGCTTGGGAGGCTTGAGATTTCCCCTAAGTTGGAAGTTGATAAATAATTTAACGTGAATATTTTGAAACATATTGAAAAAGTACAAAAAATTAAATTTTTAAAAAGACAATCCAAAATCTCCCCAAGCCGTCATCCTGCGTGGAACTTTGTTAAATTGTTACCTCTTAATATTTTTCTGTAATAAATTGAATATCAATGAATTGTGCTTTTATTCAAAAGCGAAAAAAGTCCACAAAGTTCC
>JALONJ010000011.1 GCA_025455045.1 Microscillaceae bacterium
TCAATTGTTTCAAAAATAAAATTGTATTATTTTAATATAATAAATATTTAATATGATTTTTGTAAAAATATATAAAATACTGATAACCAATTAGTTATTTAAAAAAATTAAACCAATAAAAATAACACAAGTAAGTCATCTTGTAAGGAACTTTGTGGACTTTTTTCGCTTTTAAATAAAAGCACAATTTATTGATTTTCAATTAATTACAGAAAAATTCTAAGAGGTAATAATTTAACAAAGTTCCACGCAGGATGACAGCTTGGGGGGGGGTGGATTGTTTTTTTAAAAATTTAATTTTTTGTACTTTTTTAATATGTTTTAAAATATTCACGTTAAATTAGGCTCTGTAGTTAATTTGGTTAATTCATAGTAATTTTTCAAGATCATTTAAACCCTAAGGGTTTTTAAAACCCTTAGGGTTTGGACTCAATCCCCAAATTAACGATTGAACCATAAATTAAAACTAAAAACTTTCGAGATGCTTGTTATAGAGTTATCAATAATTTGCAAAATGTTCAAACCTTCCCACATTTTTGCTGTATTTTAGACCGGTAAAATTATATTTTTTATGAAAAATCTCCTTACACTCCAAGTAAAAGCTATACGCGCCGAAACCAGCGATGCCAAGACTTTTGTTTTGCAAAGTGTTGATAATCAGATGATTAGATATGAAGCCGGTCAGTTTTTGACTTTTATATTTGCTACAAATAGTGGCGAAAAAAGGCGTTCTTATTCTTTGAGTTCTACTTTTGGAATAGATAATTTGCCCAGCATTACGGTCAAAAGAGTAAGCAACGGTGAGATTTCGCGGTTTTGGTTGGATAAAATCCAAGTTGGCGATACATTGCAGGCTTTGCCCCCCGCCGGAAGATTTACTTTGACTACCGATAGTCAAAATCAAAGAGATATTTTTTTGTTGGGCGCAGGCAGTGGTATCACTCCTTTGTTTTCACTTTTAAAAAAGATACTACACCACGAACCCCAAAGCCGGATTCATTTGATTTACAGCAATAAAAATGAATTACAAACCATCTTCTTTTCGCAATTGACACAATTACAGTCTCAATATGCTAATCAGCTCACTATCAATCATTTATATTCAAATCCCTTGCCCGAAAGTGGTCTTTTGCCCACCCACCTCAGCAATACCTATTTGGAAACTTGGGTAAAACAAGCCTTGCAATACGAGTCCTCAAAAGCCGAGTTTTTTCTTTGTGGTCCCGAAAACCTAATGCGTATGCAAAAAATGGTCTTAAGATTTATGGGTTTTCATCAGGAGCAAATTCATCAAGAAAACTTTACCATTCCCGACATCAAGCCTTTGATTCCTTACAGCCCAACCCAAGATACTAAGCAAGTAATTATCAATTATCAAAGTGTAAGTTATTCATTGTCAGTGCCTTATGACAAAAACATTCTTGAAGCGGCACTTGCCCAAGGTATAGAATTGCCCTATAGTTGTCGGGGTGGCAGGTGCGCGACTTGTCAGGCAAAATGTACAGAGGGCAAAGTCAAAATGTCAATCAACGATGTACTTACCGAGCGCGAGCTTGCCGAAGGTTGGATTCTCACTTGCACGGCTTATGTGCAAACCCCAAAGGTCAGTTTGACAGTAGAATAAAAACCGATAAATTGGCAAATTTACTTTAGAAATTAGAATTTTTTATAAGTAATTGATTTACAGATAGTTATGATATTTTTGATACCAAAAATTTAAGCTGATTTTGAGCCAAGACCTCAAATTCAAAATTGTAGAGTATGTATCAAACCTCAATTATGTGCGTTTGACACTAAAAGTTGCTCGACCTTCTGCCAAAATTTGCTCGGGTTGCGAAGGGTGAAAAGCCTGCATTTGAACAAAAATAACCCGATTGCCACTTTTGCGCACTTCGCCGGTTACAATTACATCTTCTTCGCCCACGGGCGACAAAAAATCGGTACGCAAGTCGATGGTTGCCAGTTTGTCTTTTTTGAGGTGGATAGTCGTAAAACTCGCCGCTCCTGCCACCGTATCCATTGCCGCCATCAGTACACCGCCGTGCATTCGCCGCTCTCGCACTTCGCCAATCAACTCATCACGAAAGGGTACTAATAGGCTGGCAAAGCCCAATTTTACTTCCAAAAGTTTAAAACCCATCAATTTGTTAAAAGGGATATTTTCTTCAAAAATAGTCTTGAGTAGCTCAAACGGAATTTCCATTTTTTATGGTTTGGTTAATTATTTGTAAAACCTTCTGGAATGAATAGTGAATAATGTAAAATGAATGGTTTTAAGTATGTGAAACAAATTAACTGGTATTATCAACTACTGCAAAATATTGATTATCAGTTATTTAACAAAATTGAATATTATCAATTAAATACTCCCTTGTACTTATAATTACCTGAAAATCAATATGTTATCAAAAAATATTGTACGCAATTATTTTATTTTTGTTACTAAACTGAATAGTTTTTGAATGATTTGTAATCAATTGATTATCAGGTACTTACAAATATTGTAAAGGCTCTCGACATCTTTACAGGAATTGTTTATCTTAGTTGTGGTCTAAAGCCGCTTACGCGCGCAGGCTAGACAGCCCGCATTACAATTTTTCCCAAAAAGTGCTGAGGATTCAAATATTTAAATTGTTGTTATTAAATTACACCTAATTCATTGATAATCAATTACTTATATGAAAGTTATTTGGCAAAAGGGTTGGTAGAAAACGTTTATACTCGTATAAAATTGGGTGTTTTAGGAAATCATTTTAAATGATTTGTATTGGCAAACATTGGGGTAAGTGATTGATTATCAAGTATTTACGCCACAGGGTGATTTTACCACAAAGTTCACAAAGGTAATCACAAAGAAGCACAAAGGTCTTGGTGGGCTTTGTGGGTATTTTCTTCGTGTTCTTGGTGGTTAAATAGTTTGTTGTTGAGCCACCTTTTGCAAATAAAATTCTATAAATACTTGATAAACAGATAGTTACAAATTTTTTTTAAAAACAACAATTTAAAGTAATATAACCCCACAGACCGTGTCCACCTCTGGAAGATTAGCACATCAACCCATCAGCACATTAGCACACCAACTCATCAGCACATTAGCACTTATGCTTTGTCCGAATTATTTTTTTTCCATTTCCCTTTTACAAAATCTAAAAATTCGCCAAAAGTTTGGCGAGAGGTAAACACCGCCTGAATGACTTTCAAATAGTCTTGAGGTTTGAATTTTTGTTGCTTGAGAGCCAAGGAGTCGGCTTGTTGTTGCAATATTTCGGTTTGGCTTTGTAGGGCTTTTTCTGCCTCATAATTTGCCAAAATCTCATTCAAATCGGGTTTTACAAAGGTTTTGCCTTGGTCGGCAAGTTGATCGGCTTGGGCAAAGTTGGCTTGGGCAGAGGTTTGATAGCCGATTTTTTCTTCCAACAGCCCCAAATTATTGTACACAATGGCATCATCGGGGTCAAGAGCCAAAGCCTCTTTGTAGTCGTCAATTGCCCCCCATACATCGCCAATGTGCGCGCGAATATACGCCCGACTAGAGTAGCGGTAGGGATTGCCCGGCTCAAGCTCCAATGCCTTGTCCAAATCTGCCAAAGCTCCGCGATGGTCGGCTAAGAGATGTTTGATAACTCCTAACTCGCTGTAAATCTGGGGGTTAAGTGGCGAAATTGAAAGAGCTTTTTCAAAATCAAGGCGTGCCAATTGATACTCACCGAGTTGGGTATAAGCCATTCCTCGATTGAAAATGCTCTCGAGATGCGCCGGTTCAGTGTTTAGAACGCCGGTAAATAATTGAACTGCCTCCGAAAATCGGGCTTCTTCGCAAAGTTTTAAGGCTTGTATAAATTTTTGTTGAACTGACATTTTTTGGGAGATTAATATTTTTTGAAGTATATTTAAGTAATGAATAGTGAATAATGAATAATGTAGCGTGAACAATTTTTAATCATTTGAAAATTCGCCGGAGGCGAGACTGGTCAATAAGTTACCAAAAAATATTGTTTAGAAACAAGAATAAAATAAAGTAAACAATTGAATTTATGAATTAATTGATAATCAATGGATTACATTAGCACATCAGCACATCTTATAATTAACTCATTTAAGTGTAAAATACTTATGTTACAAAGCACTTAAATGTGCGCTAAATATTTTGATTCATTATTTTTAGTTGGTTCAATCGTTAATTTGGGGATTGAGTCCAAACCCTAAGGGTTTTGAAAACCCTTAGGGTTTAAATGATCTTGAAAAATTACTATGAATTAACCAAATTAACCATAGAGCCTTTTAGTTTATATAAGCAACTGATAATCAAGCGATTATGTTTTAAATAATTCTTAAAGTTTTATGACTTTTGTGAGCTAAGTTTTTGATAATCAGGCTTTAGCAAAAAATAATCAGCCAAATAAAACCCACAAACCCCAAAACCCCAATGGTTGTCCTATGTTGAATTGTTATTGGTTTTTTTCCAAAATCGCCAATCCTTGCCTAACTTTGGCACTATTTTCAATTTTAATAACTGTGCAAAATCCGATTATCGCTCAAAATTATTCCGACACTCAGCCGGCAATTTTACAAAAAGAAATTGTCTTAAAATCAAAATATTTGCATCGCCAAGTGCATATTACGGTTTTGTTACCGCCTCATTATGAGCAAGATAACCATCATTTTCCGGTTTTGTATTTGAACGATGGGCAGGACTTGCCGAAGCTGGAAATGACTCGTATTTTGGCAGATTTGTATCGAGACAACACCATTCCCCCTTTTATACTGGTGGGTATTCACGCTGATAAACATCGGATTCAGGAGTATGGCACGGCTTCGCAAGCCGACTACGCCCAGCGCGGTGCCAAAGCCGCAGCGCATACGCAATTTGTACTGGAAGAATTGATGCCTTTTTTGCAACAAAACTTTAGGACAAAATCGGAGGCTGAAAACACATTTTTTGCCGGATTTTCTTTGGGTGGTTTATCGGCAATGGATATAGTGTGGCACCACGCCGATAAATTTTCGCGGGCTGGCGTATTTTCGGGTTCTTTGTGGTGGCGGAGCAAACCCTACGAGGGCGGCTACAACGAAGATACCGACCGTATTATGCATAATTTGGTGCGCGAAGGGCAGTACAAGCCTAATTTAAGGTTTTGGTTACAAGCCGGTACCGATGACGAAACCGCCGACCGCAATAACAACGGTATCATTGATGCCATTGATGATACTTTGGATTTAATCAAAGAATTAAAAAACAAAGGCTACCACGATGAGCAAATTGTGTATTATGAAATGCAGGGTGGCACTCACGACCAAGCTACTTGGGCTAAGGCAATGCCGGTGTTTTTGCAATGGTTGTTCAAAAAATCATAAATTTGCGCTGTACTTGATTTTTTGCCGGTGAAGTTTTTAGTTCCGAGTTTCTGGTTTCTAGTTCCGAGTTTCTGGCTTCTAGTTCCGAGTTTCTGGTTTCTAGTTCCGAGTTTCTGGTTTCTAGTTCCGAGTTTCTGGTTTCTAGTTCCGAGTTTGCCCTGCTAAAAAGTCGGAAAAGCTGAATTGGTTTATTATCAATACTACAGACAGTTTTTTGTAAGCAATTGACTGTGTCTGCCTCTGGCTGATAATCAACAGGTTATGTTACGTCAAGTGTTTTGTGTAAATAACTGATTATTAGATACTTAGTAAATAACTAGAAACTCGGAACTAGGAACTAGAAACTCGGAACTAGGAACTCGGAACTAGAAACTAGAAACTAGAAACTAGGAACTAGAAACTAGGAACTAGAAACTAGAAACTAGGAACTAGAAACTCGGAACTAGAAACTCGGAACTAGAAACTCGGAATTCGGAACTCGGAACTAGAAACTCGGAACTCGGAATTCGGAACTAGAAACTCGGAACTGCCCGAACTATTGTCATTACTAATTTGGGCTTTTAAATATTGATACAAGTGAAAAAAATTCAAAACTTCGTCAATGGCGAATATACCGCCCCTTTTGCCAAACATTATCTCGATAATTATAATCCGGCTACCGGCGAAGTATATAGCCTAGTGCCGGACTCGGACGAAAAAGATGTAGAAATTGCTATGCAATATGCCCAAGCTACTTTCCCCAAGTGGGCAAGTACTTCGGTTGAGGTTCGTTCACGTATTTTATTGAAAATCAGTGAGTTAATTGAGAAAAACTTAGACAAATTTGCCGAAGCTGAAAGCATCGATACCGGCAAACCCATTAGTCTGGCTCGGCAAATGGATATTCCGCGTGCCGCTACCAATTTTCGTTTTTTTGCTACGGCTATTCAGCACTACGCAACTGCCGCCCACGCCACCGACCATATCGCCATCAATTATACTTTGCGCCAGCCTTTGGGAGTGGTGGTTTGTATTTCGCCTTGGAATTTGCCCCTTTATTTGTTTACTTGGAAAATCGCCCCCGCGATTGCCGCCGGAAACTGTGTGATAGCCAAACCCTCCGAAACTACCCCTATGACCGCCTATTTGTTGGGGGAAATTTGTCAAGAAGCCGGACTACCCGCCGGAGTTTTGAACATTTTGCACGGCTTGGGTAATAAAGTAGGCACGGCTTTGGTGGCGCACCCCGAAGTCAAAGCGATTTCTTTTACGGGTAGTACAGCCACTGGGGCTACCATAGCCAAACTAACGGCACCCCAATTCAAAAAAATATCTTTAGAAATGGGGGGCAAAAACCCCAATATCATTTTTGCCGATTGCGATTATGATAAAATGCTCGAGACTACTTTACGTTCTTCGTTTGCCAATCAAGGGCAAATATGCTTGTGTGGCTCGCGGATATTGGTCGAGAGTTCGTTGTACGAGCGATTCAAAGCTGACTTTGTTGCCCACACTCGCCAACTCCAAGTCGGCGACCCGGCTTTTCCGGTTACTCAACAAGGAGCAATTGTTTCGTCAGCCCATTTCCAAAAAATAATGAGCTATATAGACCTTGCCCAGCAAGAAGGCGGCAAAATACTGTGTGGAGGAGAAGCCATCAAGTTCTCGGGCAGGTGCGCCGGTGGTTGGTTTATCGCGCCTACCATTATCGAGAATCTGCCTATCGATTGTCGCACCAATCAAGAGGAAATATTTGGTCCGGTGGTGAGCATTATGCCTTTTGATACCGAAGCCGATGCCCTCAAATACGCCAATGGAGTGCGTTATGGCTTGTCGGCTACCATTTGGACACAAAACACCGCCCGCGCCCACCGCCTAGCCGCCCAGATACAGGCAGGAGTCGTATGGGTCAATTGCTGGCTTTTGCGCGATTTGCGCACGCCTTTTGGGGGAATGAAAGACTCGGGCATTGGGCGCGAAGGCGGCTGGGAAGCCCTCAACTTTTTTACCGAAGCCAAAAATGTGTGTATCAAATACGATTGAAATTATGAGCTAATCAATTGATTTTCAAATATTTACAAGATTTTTGCTTCTTCGCTACTTTTTAGGAAAATTGTAACGCGAGCTGTCTAGCCTGCGCACGCAAATGAGTTTAGGTTTAGCATAAAGCTAGAGTTTCCTGAATATGGGTAAAGATTCGTTTTTTGATAATATACTGGCAACTACGGAGAAGTATTATAATTCATTGACCGTGTTCGCCTCTGGTGGATTTTAAGTTATGTATTGTATGTTTCTTTTACCACAAAGCCCACTAAGTTCACACAAAGATCACTAAGGAATGAATAGTGAATAATGTAGAGTGAATAATTTTTTAATTACTTGAAAATCAAGACTTTATCAAAAATATTGTACGCATTATTTGGTTCTTGTTACTAACAATACTTCGGACAGATTTTTGTAAGTAATTGATAATCAAGTAGTTATACTACTTCAAGTGTTTTGTGTAACTAGCTGATTATCAGATACTTAGTAAATAACTCGGAACAGAACCTCCGCCTCTGGCGGAGCAGGGGGCTTAGAAACTAGAAACTGTCCGAACTATTGTACTAAGTAATTTACTTGGTGAACCTTTGTGGGTATTTTTTAGTGAACTTGGTGGTAAATCAGCTTTTAAAATGGCTAATTGGGGCTTTCAAAAGTTCATTTTAGGGATATACAAATCGCTCTAGCGGCTAAATCATCAATTATTTGAGATTTCCGTAGTTGTCAGAATATAGGAAATTTGAAAAATTTGATAGCCGATAATTGTTTTGAAAAATCATTCCTAAATAAGCCAATATAAAATTCCCCATTCGGGAGTTAGGAGGCTTTAGCATTTTCTAAAATTTGTAAAAAAAATATTGAAAAAAATTATCTCTTTGGCTATCAAGTAGTTAAGAATATAAACAAAAACCTTCGATTGCAATTTAGAGTTTTTATCAAGATATTTGTAAATGAATTTAGTAAATACGTAACTAACTGATTTTCAATTAGTTATATTATTTTTGTGTTTTTGAAAGTTTAAATATTAATTTTCAAATAATTGGCGCAATTGATATGCTTTTAAGCATCATTTTTGAACGAATAATGCGTAGTGTATAATCTTTAATGCTCAACAAACCCCTAATTAAGTATTTGGTAAACGAAAAAACGATAAACGCATAAAAATAAATATGAATCAAGTATTGTTAGAAGAACCTTTATTGCAAGAAAACAAAAGCCGTTTTGTGCTTTTTCCTATTCAACACAATGATATTTGGAAAATGTACAAGCAAGCCGAAGCCTCGTTTTGGACCGCCGAAGAAATCGACCTTGCCCAAGACCTCAAAGACTGGAACAACCTCAATGACGGCGAACGTCATTTTGTATCACACGTATTGGCGTTTTTTGCGGCGAGCGACGGCATTGTGAACGAAAACTTGGTAGTCAATTTTATGAAAGAGGTCCAATTGCCCGAAGCCCGTTGTTTTTATGGGTTTCAGGTAATGATGGAAAATATCCACTCCGAAACCTACTCTTTGTTGATTGACACTTATATCAAAAATACCGAAGAACGCAATTACCTTTTCAATGCCGTTGAGACCGTACCTTGTGTAAAGAAAAAAGCTGATTGGGCATTGAATTGGATTGAAAGCCCCAATTTTTCGGAGCGTTTGATAGCTTTTGCCGCCGTAGAAGGAATTTTCTTTTCAGGAAGTTTTTGCTCGATTTTTTGGCTCAAAAAGCGCGGTTTGATGCCGGGCTTGAGTTTCTCGAATGAATTGATTTCGCGCGACGAGGGCTTGCATTGCGATTTTGCTTGTTTGTTGTACAACAAATATATTCAAAACAAACTGCCCAAAGAAAAAGTCTTACAAATCATCACCGAAGCGGTAGCCATCGAAAAAGAATTTATCACCGATGCTCTGCCGGTGGATTTGATAGGAATGAACTCTCGCCTGATGACTCAGTACATTGAGTTTGTGGCTGACCGCCTCTTGCGCGAGCTAGGCGTGGGCAATTATTACAATGCGACCAATCCATTCGACTTTATGGAAATGATTTCTTTGCAAGGTAAGGGAAACTTCTTTGAAAAACGCGTGAGTGAGTACCAAAAGGCAGGAGTAATGACCGGTGGGAAGTCAAATGCCTTTAGTTTGGATGAGGATTTTTAGAAGTTGGGTATCCTGAATTTTTGAACCGAAAGTCTAAAATTCACTTAGTCGCTTCGCTAAAGCTCCGCTTCAAAGTGAATTTTTACGACTTTTCACCCCGAAATTCTAGGGTTTCGCTAAGGGCAATTTAATGAGTGCTATTTTTATAAATATAAAAGTTAAAATATCAAACTTTTGTTCAATTATTTTATAGTGGGAATTGCTGGTTTATTTCCGAGTTGTTCGCTAACTGTTTGATAATCAGGTAGTTATAAAATATTTACGCATTTGTTCTAAATTGCAGAAATTTTTAAAAATGTTGTTGGTCTCGTTGTGCGGAGTTTGAATTGAAGATATTTCTTGAATTTAATCCGCCATTGCTAGTACCAACAACGCAAAAGAAAGGTTGATTTCAAAAGCCTTTCTTCCTATGTCCTGCCTCCACCAAATTTATTAGCCAATTATTCCATTATAAATGCCTATTGAGTTTTCGCTGCGCATTTCTAGGCTTTTATTTTATCAAACCATCATTTTTTTAAATATTGAAATTTTTGTGGTTTGCCTTGCGCATCGGTACAAGTAATGAAGTGTTTTGCGTGGTTGTTGATATTGTTTTCGTCATATTGCAGACTGAGCGTATAGATTTGTGTATCATTCGGAAACTTTACTTTGCATTTATCGCCCGCTTCTACAATTTGCAAGCGAATTCTTGATTTTTGCTTGCTCGACGAGTACTCCACAATATACCAAGCGCCCATTCCCATCGCGTATTTTACATACAAAGTTTCTTTAACTCCTTGATTATTAGATACATACACCGCAAAATCGCGCTCATCTACTACTTCACTAAAGATTTGTTCTTTGCCATCAGGATTGACACAGATAAGCTCGCCCATAGCTGCCCCGTCCTTCAAAACATAGACTTGGGCATCGTTGGGAAATTTTACTTTAGTTTCGCCATCATTGGCTTTATCCAAATTTTGTAGTTCAATTCGCTTGGTTTGTTTATTATTTTGGTAGTAAATTCTTTGAATCATATCGCCTTTATCATTTGGCTCATATTCAATCCAAAGTGTTTCGATTGTGCCGTTGGCACTTTGGTAAGTGTATTTTTTGGGTTCAAATTGCGCCCAAGCCCCCTCAATTCCCAGCAACAAGGCGATAAAGAACATTAATTTTTTCATTGAAAAAAGTGTAAGATTTAAAATGTAAACAATTGATAGTCAGTTGTTTATAAATTTTCTATTAAAACAAAAATAAAACTTGAATAATAAAAACTTAAAGATATTAACGAAAAATTTGGGAAAACCGCTAATTTTGCCCGCGCAAATTTAATGTAATTATTCAATAGACAAATGGAATCGCAAAATCAAGAACGCAGACGATTTTTACTCATATTTTTGATTGTAAGTTTGGTAACGGCTATTTTGGTCTTGTTGTACCTTATGCAACGCAATTATAACAGCCAAAAACAAGAGTATGAAAAACTGATGGCTGACCAAAAAAACACCTACGAAAAAGACTTGAAAAAGCTGCAAGATGACTTGCAGGAGCAAATTCAAAAAGCCCGCCGACTCGGCGAAGAAAAAGAAGAACTGGTCGACTCTTTGCAAAAAGTATTTAAAGACATACAAGCCGACCGCAGCAACCTACGCCAAACGCTCCAGCTTACCCAATCGCAGGTAAAACAATACAAAGACAAAATAGACGCTTACGAAATCCTCCTGCGCCAAAAAGACAAGGAAATTGAGAAGCTCCGCGAAACCGCCGATATTTTATACAAAGAAAATACGAAGCTCAAAGACGATAAAAACGAGATTTATTCCGAGCTTTCGGAGGAGAAAAAGCAACGCGAAAAACTGCAAGGCAAAATCGAGGAAGCCGCTATTCTTAAGGCCGAAAATATTCAAATCAATGCCCTGACAGGCAATGGCAAGGAAATAAGCGGACCACAGTTTCGCGCCAGTCGAATAGAAAAACTCAAAATTATTTTCAACTTAGCCGACAATAAAGTAGCCAAAATCGGCAACAAAGACATTTATATGCGGGTACTCGAGCCAGCAGGTACAATTCTTATCAATCCGAGTGGTTCGGGCGAGTTTCAAGTCGATGGGCAATCGATGCGCTACTCCTCACGTCAGCAAATATTGTTTGACAACTCTCGCCAAACCGTCGATTTTGAATTTGCTCGCACCGGACAATACCAAGCCGGGCGGCACAAAATTGAGCTTTATTGTGATGGACAAAGAATTGGCTATGGTACTTTTGAGGTGCGCTAGGTTCAAAACGTTTCAATTTTCTCAAAAATCAGCAATTCACTTTTGGCAAGAAGCGACAGTTTTTGAGAAACAATCTAATGTTGGCAATTTGTATCATTACAAATACCCCCAAGAAATGAAATGCCTACAAAGGCTTACGAAGTAAATCTCTTGGGGTTTTTTGTGTGAATTGTGTATTCTTTTTGAGAAAATATTAAGGATGTAACTTATTGAAAATCAATTAGTTATAATTCATTTATACAATTATCACTATGTTATTTTGCCCTCATTCCTCAGCGTTGAAAATCGTCTTGCAAACGGACAATATCATTTTCGTCTGAGGGGTATTCAGGATTGGTGTGTTGCCAAATTTCGGCTACAATTCCCCAAGTATTCAAACCAATCAAGCGATGCCGCTCGCCTTGCCGAAGGGTAATCAATTCGCCATTTTGGTAAGTTTTGGGTTCGGTTTGCTCATCAAAATCATTTTTAATAACCGCCACCGGTCCACTCACCACGCGCCAGACCTCAGCCCGCCGAAAGTGGTACTGCCACGACAGTCGTTGATGAGGAGCAACCACAAGAATTTTGGGACTCATTTTTTGGTTTTCGGGTAGGGAATTGACTAATTCAGGGAAATAGATTTGGGCAAACTCGCGGATTTGTGCTTCTTCAATCACAAAAAAACCTCCCCACGGGCGTTCAAAATCCGCACTCACTACCATTAAGCCTTGTTGCAAAAGTTGTTGAGAAACTTCGGAAAAAACTTCGTTTTGCATAGTTTTGAAATGTTTTTATTTAGTTTGCAAATTAAATTGTTTTGCCTAACAATCCAGCATTGGGTATATAAAATTCTATAACTTATTGATAATCAATTATTTAATTCATTTTTAAGTATTAATTTCTGAGCAATTGATGGGCGAGGTAGTCATACAAATAGAAGATGTTTGGAAAAAATACCGATTAGGGCTGACCAACTACACCACCTTGCAAGAGGAATGGGCAAATCTTTGGCAAAAAAAATCGGAGCGCGAAACGATTTGGGCATTGCAAGCCATTGATTTGCAAATCAAACAAGGCGAAACCCTAGGGCTTATTGGCAAAAACGGCTCAGGCAAATCTACTTTATTAAAAATTCTTTCGCGCATTACCTTGCCCACGCGCGGGCGAGTGTGCGTAAAGGGCAAAATGAGCAGTTTGCTTGAGGTAGGCACGGGTTTTCACCCCGAACTGAGCGGTAGAGAAAATATTTACCTCAATGGAGCTATTTTGGGTATGCGCAAGCAAGAAATAACTCAACAGCTTGCCGCTATTGTTGATTTTGCTGGGGTTGAGCCGTTTATTGATACCCCTATCAAACGCTATAGCTCGGGAATGTATTTGCGTCTGGCTTTTGCGGTAGCCGCCCATTTGCGCAATGATATTGTGGTGATTGACGAAGTGTTGGCGGTTGGTGATTTGGAATTTCAAAAAAAATGTTTGGGCAAATTGCATCATTTGGCAGAAACCGGCAAAACCGCGCTGGTAGTTTCGCATCAATTAGGCTTGATTGAAAATATTTGCAATCGAGTGGTGGTTTTGAATGAAGGCAAAGTTGCGTTTGAGAGCCAGCAAGCGATTTTGGCTATCCAACACTATCAAAATATGGTGCTTAATTACATAGATGCCACCAACTTGGCTCAACGTACTGACCGACAACGCCACCCGCAGTTTTTATTGTATCAATTGGAATTATTGGACGAGCAAAATCAAGCTATTCAGTGTGCCACTACCGGCAAATATTTAAAAATCCGCTTTCGCTACCGTGCCGAGCGCGTTTTTTCAGAGGTCGGAGTGTCTATTCGTTTCAAAGACCTCAATGGGGCAACCAAAACCCTCTTGTGGACAAAACTTTTGAATCAAACTTATGAAACCAATACACCCGAGGGGTATTTTGATTGCATAATGCCTAAGTTGGCACTTTCGGCAAGCATCTATATACTCAATGTATTGGTTGAGACTCCTTTTGAGAAATTGGATTGGATACAAAATGTGGATAGCTTGTCGGTATTAGAAGGGCAGTATTATGAAAACTCGCCCATCAATAGCTTTCAGGAAGGTTTGGTTTTTACTGATTTTAGATGGGAATGATTAAAAATATTCGGGCAATCGTTGATATTTTTTATTATCAACAAAAATATCGCAACAGCCTGACTAGCAGCCCGGTAGCTGATGAAGTACCGTGGATTACTTTTCGAGCATTAGACTTTTTACAAAAAATAATCCGTTCAGATATGCACGTTTTTGAGTATGGGATGGGCGGCTCTACCCTTTTTTTAGCCCCAAGAGTTCAAAAGCTCATTTCAATTGAACACGATATTGAATGGTATAATCAAATCAAGGACCAACTTCGGGCAAAAAACTTTCACCACGTTGATACGCAACTTTTTGTACCTCCCAAACTGGCAAGCAATGTCGTCAAAAATCCTCAAAATCCCCACGACTATGCGGCTTATTATATAAGTGAATGGCGAGGTTTTTCTTTTGAAAATTATGCCCAAGCCATAGAAAATTACCCTGACAACTCCTTTGACCTTATTTTGATTGATGGTAGAGCGCGCAATGCTTGCGCTATGCACGCGCATACCAAACTAAAACTTGGAGGATATTTGTTATTAGATAATGCAGAAAGACCCAACTACGCTTATATTCATCAATTGATGAACCGAAAAAGCTATCAAGCCTATCATTTCTGGGGTATAGGAGGCTATGCTGCCAAGCCACAAAGGTTTTGGCAAACCAGCCTTTGGCAAAGGATTGATTGATTGCATACAATCAGTCGATTAAATCTTATAAGGTTTCTCACAACCTTATAAGATTTCCCACAACAAACTTTATTTTAAGCTGAAGAGTATGGTTTAATTTTTTATATAACCAACTCATTATCAGTATATTAGCAAATTAATTTACAAACCATATTCAGCTATCAAATACACTAAGCCCGCCATAGCCGCCGCCCCTAATTGCAATTCGCGGAGATTGACTTTGTCAAAAGTATCAATTTCGGTATGATGATAGTCAAAATAACGCTGAGAATCCACATTCAAACTCATTAAAGGTACTCCTTGATTGCGCAAAGGTGAAATATCGGCTCCGCCGCCTTGATTTTGAATCTCGACCATATAAGGGGCAAACAGTTTTGCCCAACGCTGATTGATAATCGCAAAGGCGGTTTCATCCCCAATTCCCAAGCCGCGCGGTGTGAAGCCCCCTCCGTCCGATTCTAGGGCGGCGATATGCTTTTCTTGATTTTGTTGGGCAATTTCGGCATATTTGATGCCCCCCCGCAAGCCGTTTTCTTCATTCATAAACATTACTGCGCGAATCGTGCGTTTGGGCTTGATGCCCAGAGCTTTGATGAGGCGAAGTACATCAATGGATTGTACGCAACCTGTACCATCATCGTGCGCGCCTTGCGCCAAATCCCAAGAATCGAGATGCCCACCTACCACAATGATTTCTTCAGGTTTTTCGCTGCCTTTGATTTCACCAATTACATTGTAAGACACCGCATCGGGCAACATTTCGCAAGTAGTTCGAAAATAAAACCTCAAATTAGGTTCTTTTTGCAGCATTTGGCTCAGTAAATCAGCTCCTTGAGTACTGATAGCGACCGCCGGAATTTGGGCTACATTCAATTGATAAGCCAAAGCTCCGGTATGCGGAAAATTATCAATCGAGGTAGTCAAAGACCTCACAACTACGCCCACCGCCCCGTATTTGGCGGCTTCCGAAGGGCCACTGCGGCGTTGGTCGCCGGCTCCGCCGTAGGCTTCGGAAGTGCGGATTTTGGTAACATCCATCGGGCGGTTAAAAAACACAATTTTTCCTTGAATTTTCTCTTTGCCCAACGTTGCCAATTCTTTGAGGCTTTTTACTTCAATGATGGGAGCTTCAATACCTTTTTTGCCCGTACCTACGGCATTGCCCAGCGCAACTACCCGTACCGCAATTTTTTGCTTTTTGGTGGTAGTGATACGCCCGATTTCTTGGTCGCCACGTTTCCAATTGGGTACTTGTACTTCTTGCAAATACACGCGGTCAAGTTGCAAAGTATCCATAATTTTTTTGGTAAATTCTACGGCTTGCTGGGCTTGCGGCGAGCCGGATAAGCGTGCGCCCACTTTATAACACAAATATTCCAACCATTCGTAACCCTTGGGTTCGGAGAGTGCAAGGTTGTAAATTTTGCGCAACAAAACGGAGTCGGTTTCAGATTGCGCATTGCCTTGATTCAGGCAAATAAAAATTAACATCAGGAAGTAAAAATGCTTCATTGGATATGGAGTAAAAAATTACAAATTGAATTTTAAAATTATGGTGTATAAGTAAAAAAGTAAAAATGATTGGTCAAGAAGCCAAAATAGCAACTTGATTGGTAAAGCAAAGTAAAAACCATCGATGATTGCTCAGCCGAATAATTTATGCCGGAAGTCTAAGTAAAATAAATATTTTTAAAAACCCGCGCTATCCCAAACCTAAAAAAATGTTAATATCCATAAGTATTTGATAATCAGGTAGTTGTGAATTTACTGAATTTTGAAAAATATTGTACGCTCAACCTTGGTTTGTGGCACATCATAGCTGAATATAATCTCCGAAAAGGTTTTGAAGAATCATTTTTCAAAAAGATACTTGCAATTAATTGGGGTAGATAAACCGCCCAATTAAGCATAGTAAGAGATACAAAATAAAGTAACACTTTTAAAAATATAATTAATGTGAAAATCCTCCAAAGGCGGACACCGTCAGGTAATTAAATAATTTCTAATTCCTAATTGTTAATTGACAATTCCATATTTTGATGGCTGTCAAAATTTTATACCCGAAAAAACACAGTTTATGCCCCCAATTCAGCCGCTTATGCCTTTTGTTTGGAAGGTTCAAAATTCTTTTTCAAATTGCCGAACTAAACAATAGTTGGCAAATCATTCCAAATTATTGCAAATCAATGATAAAAACAAAGCCAAAAAGTTGAAGTTTGACGCTTTAAAATGGACATTAATCGAAAAAATCGCACTTTCTAGTATCTTAACTCGTTAATTGTTCCAATGCTTGAAAGACAAAAAGAATGAGATTTTATGGGTTAAATGGATTGGAAACAAATTGATAATTAATTGATTATCAGTTTATTACATATATTGAATATGAACTCAAATTGCTCACAGCCTTTGAGTGATTTGGAATTATGCTTATATTATGTTTATTTTGCGACAAACTTGCATATTCCAACATTCTAATCCTCCACAAATAATCATTTTTTTAACTTTATATCCATAAGCAAAAAAAAGCGTTTGAGCAAATTATTTTAATAAATGAAATAACACCCTTTAGGTTCTCGACATATTTGCAGGAATTATTTAGCTTAGATTTGGGCTAAAAGCCGTTTACGTGTGCGGGCTAGACAGCCTGCGTTACAATTTTCCCCCAAAATGTGTAAAGAACCTGAATCTCTAAAATTTTGACAAGAAAAATCGCACCAATCTTTTAATACATAATTATTTTAAATAAATTTATGAATTTACACTACTACCCACCACCACACTATTTAACACATTGTTTTTTAAGATTTAGACAGCAATGGGGCTTTTGGGTCGGACTTTTATTTTTATCGATTTTGAATGTTTCGGCTCAAGAAGGCACCAAGCAATTGATGCCCAATACCAATGACATTCTCTACATTGAACTCAATGCCGCCGGTAGCGACTTTGCTTCTTATACCTCACCCGAGCGCGAGCGACTATACATCTACCTCAAAGCTGGGGAAAAACTGCATTTGGGAATGAAAATGTCCGACCCAATTGACGGAAGTGCCGGAGTTCCTGACAATACGACTTTTCGAATCAAAGACCCTAGTGGGGCAATTGCTTTCCCCCAGACCACTTTTCCGGCTTCAACACGCCCTACAGGATTTATAGCCGATTATACCCAAGCTACTGCCGGACCAAATGGAGCAATTCTGAATGGCGTAGCCATCAGCACAGGTTACACTCCTTTCATATTTACGGCAACCACTACCGGCGACCATTACATTGAGTTTGAGACTTGGAATTTGACCAATCCGTTTCGCACCCCCAACAATCGCCGGACTTATATTGAGTTTTTTGATGCCACAGTAACCGATGCCGCCAACAATATCATCACTAACCCCAGCAACCCTAATCGCTCGGCGGGTCGGGTGTGGTCACGCCAGTGGGCATTGGTCAACAAAAGTTTTACGGCTAACCCTATCAAAGCCTCCTTTTATATTTATACGGATGATGGTTTTGTCAATCGAGTACAATATGATATGAGTACTTTCTCGTATTTGTTTGTATCCAACACCTTTGGCGTACGCAAAACCGCCGATTCTTACATCAATCGCCAGAGTATTGTCGGCAATGCTTTTAACGCCCAAGACATAAGCCAACACAAGGTATTTCTCAATGACCCCGATTTGAGTGTTTATCCCAATTCTAGCAAAGAACCAACGGCTAAAATTTGGTTCAATAATCGGCAAATCTATGATTATCAACAGACTCGTAGTCCGCAGAGTTTGCCCCTCAATCCGGGGATTATTCCGTTAAATGCCAATCAAAATGGTTGCCCACATCCGACTTACGCTATTTTTAGAATAGAATCCAACATTGCCGGACAACTCCAAGTCAATTTAGACTTAGATAACAATGGCTTCAATTTGGCGGGTGGTATAGATAGGGTCTTGTTTCAAGATGTAAAGTCCGATACTATAGCTTTTTTGACTTGGGATTTGAAAGATGCACTAGGGCAACCTATTCCGGCAGGGACTAATTTTAGTGCCAAAGCTATTTTCTTATTGGCTGGAATTACCCACTTTCCTATTTATGACGTAGAAACAATGAATAGTGTGCAAACCGAAGCTGTTCGCCCTTATAATCGCTTCAATCCGACTTTATATTGGGACGACTTGGATTTGCAAACCAGTGGGAGTACTTTGACTATTCACCCAACTTCTGCCGCCACCCAATTGATTCCCAATGCCACCACCGCCCGAAGATGGGTCTATAATGGCAACAATAATTCATTTAACAATGGTAATTTGAATACGGTAAACTCTTGGTTTAGTGGTCTGGAATTGGTAACTGATTTTCAATATACCATCAATACCAGTGGATTGTGTATCAATGACAATTGCGACCAAGATAATATTCCCAATGTAAATGATACCGATGACGACAATGACGGCTTGCCCGATATGGCAGAATATATCGTAAACATTGACCCTTACGGTGATGAAGACAATGATGGTGTTTTTAATTATCGTGATAGTAATTTAGTCGGTTTTATAGATGCCAACAATGACGGCATCAATGATGTATTTGACCAAGACAAAGACGGTATTATCAATTCTTGTGATTTGGACTCCGACAATGATGGTATTTCGGATGTAATCGAAGCGGGTGGCGTTGATGCCAATAGCAATGGCTTGATTTATGACAATACCTTTACCGATATTGATTTAGATGGTTTGGAAGATACCATTGACCCACTGGTTGTGGGTGGTACTGCCGGAACTCCGCTTCTCAATCTGGATAGTGATTTAGATGGCGTGAAGAATTTTTTGGATAAAGATACCGACAGTGATGGGATTCCCGATAACCGCGAAGGGCAAACTACTCCGGGTTATAAAACTCCCCTCAGCTCAGGAACAATTGACAGCGATGGCGATGGCTTAAATGATGCGTATGACCCATTTTTTAATGCCAATAATACCCTTGCGCCGTTTAGTGCTTTTGGAACAAGTATTGCCAATGGAACTTACCTTATTCCGGTCAATACCGATAATCTAGCGGGAGATGCCCCCGATATTTTAGATGCCGACTCCGACAATGACCTCGCCCGCGACTGGGTAGAAGGCTTTGATGACAATGAAAACGGAGCAAGTTTAGAAGATTTATTGATTAGAGCTGCCGTATATGAAACGGTCAAAAATAACCCCGGGCATTATCCCAATACCGATGCCAATACCAATGGCTTACCCGATTGGCTTGATGACCAAGATACTGACGGCGTACCCAATTATCAAGATGCCCAAAGCTCATTTTTTCGGGATACCGATAAAGACGGAATGATAGATTTGTACGATGAAGACGCTCAAGGCAAGGGTTATGGCAATACTACCATTCCTTTTGCCGAGCCGGATAACAACAACAACGGCGCGCCCAACTACCGCGATGTGCAAACGGTGGTGTGTTTACAAGCCCCAGTTACTACTTTCAGTGGCAACACTACGCTTTGCGAAGGCGAAAATTTGATTCTCACTGCTAATCAAGCCACTGCCATCAGTTATACTTGGCGCAAAGGCAATACAATAGTAGGAAATGCTAAAACCCTGACAATCAATGGAATAGCTCTTAGTAATGCAGGCAATGATTATACCTTAGAGGTAGATAATGGGTCGTGTAAACAAATTTCCAACCTTTTTTCAGTAAGTGTTACAGTTGCTCCCGATATAACTTTTACCGGCGCAACTACGGCTTGCGAAGGCACTAATTTGGTCTTAACTGCCAATCAAAATCCGGCAGTAAGCTATACTTGGCGCAAAGGCAATACAATAGTAGGAAATGCTAAAATTCTGACAATCAATAACTTAGCTAATACAGATGCCGGAAACGATTATACGCTTGAAGTGAATACCGGCAGTTGTGTGCGAACCTCCAATGCTTTTAGTATTGCGGTGAGTTCTCAACCTAAAATTGATTTGGCAGTCAGTGCCTTAAGCGCGAGTATTTGTTTAAATGCTTCGGGCATTGTTCAAATTGCTAATTCGGAGGCGGATGTTATTTATCAATTAAAATTAAATAATACCAATATAGGTGCGGCAATCAATGGCAATGGCAGTACTTTGCCAATCAATACCGGCAATTTGAGTTCAGCAGGCGATTATGTGTATAGTGTAGAGGCTTTGCGAAGTGGGTGTACCTTAGTTGTCCTTACCCAAACTGCCACGATTACCGTGTTGGCGCAACCCAAAACTGATTTGAACTTAAGTGCCGAAACTACTACACTTTGCGTAGGCAATACAGGTACTAATATTTTGATTCAAAATTCTGAAGCAGATGTTACTTATCAATTAAGAAACGGCACAACCAATCTTGGTACGGCTTTGAATGGCAATGGTGGAATTTTGGCTTTGCCTACAGGCGCAATTAATGCCAATACAACTTTTAATGTATTAGCGCAAAGAGGTAATTGTACTGCTATCCAATTAACTCAAACCGCCCAGGTAACAGTCAATCCTAATCCTGATTTACTTCTTTCAGTAAGTGTCTTAGAATCAATCCTTTGTGAAAATAATAGCGGTACAAGTGTCGTGATTAACAATACCCAAACTGATGTGAGTTATCAATTAAGAATCGGCATTAGCAATATAGGTAATTCGGTTTCAGGTAATGGTGGAAATATTGAAATTCCTACCGGAGCTATCAGCACTACGACTGTTTTCAATGTATTGGCTACGCGAAATGGCTGCATACCTCAACAGTTAAGCAATACCGTTGAAGTGTTTGTCAACCCTTTACCAAAAATTAATTTAGTTGTAAGTCCCTCACAATCAATCATTTGTGGATTTGAAAATACCGGCACGACCATCAAAATTGATAATTCGGAATTATTCGTCAATTATCAATTGCAAAGCGGTGGCAATGATATTGGAATGACCGTAGCCGGAACGGGTGGAACTATCGAACTACCTACCGGCAAAGTATTGAACGAAGGACTAAACACTTATACCATTTTGGCAATCCGCCAAGCCTGCGAAGGAGTAGAATTGACTCAAAAAGCCGAAATTACTTTAGTTCCTGAATTAAATCTAGGTTTAGATGTTTCGGTTGATAATTCAGTGCTTTGTGGAGCAAACACCGGCACCAACCTCAATGTAATTGATTCTCAACTGGGAGTTAGTTATCAATTAAGAGTTGGTTTAATCAATCTCGGCAATCCAATGATTGGCACTGGCAATACGATTAGCTTGCCAACTGGCGCGATTACCGCGAATGGAATTACAACTTTCAATGTATTGGCAAGTCGCGCGGGTTGTACGGCTGCCCCTTTGACTGAAACCGTGGAAGTTTCTTTGAACAAATTGCCCGAAACCAATTTAACGTTGCAAGTACAAAACCCTTCGCTGTGTGTGGGTAATACCGGCACTGACATTATTATTAAAAATAGCGAAGCTGGAGTTTTTTATCAATTGCAAGATAGCAATAACAATAACCTAGGTACTGCCCAAGCCGGAAATGGCGGCGATTTATTACTATCAACCGGTGTCATTACTAATTTAGGCGCAAATACTTTTAAAGTAATGGGCGTGGTTACGAATTGTTCGCCGGTAAAAATTGCTAATGATTTGATTATCAATGTATTTAATAATATCATTCCCACAGTGAGTATTAGCGGTGGGCAAAGCGGAATATGCGCCGGACAGCCGACTGTTTTGGGAGTCAATGCTACTGATGCCGGTTTGAATCCGACTTATCGTTGGTTTTTGAATAATGTGCAAGTAGCTACTACTGCGACATTTAGCAGTAACCTGCTCAAAAACGGCGATAAAGTCAAAGTAGAAATGACTTCCTCGATTCCTTGTACTGCGCCGATAACTTCGGCAGAATTGACCATTCAAGTCAATCCTTTGCCCAATGTGCAAATTAAGGCGAAAACGACCGAAGGAGTGTTGGGTTGTGAATTAGAATTAACCGTCGAGGGCGCGCAAACCTACACTTGGACACCGTTGGCTTCTATCATCAATCTTTCGCCTTCGGGCAATCGCGTGGTTGTAAAACCTACTCAAACTACCGAGTACATTGTAACCGGCACCGATGCCAATGGCTGTACGAACAAAGATACTTTGAAAATCACGATTTTGCCCAAAGAAGAATTGTTTGTACCTACTTTATTTACACCCAATGGTGATAAAAATAATGATGTGTTTATTGTTCACGCCGAGTGTATCGCTGATATTAATGTCAAGGTTTTTGACCGCTCAGGAAACCTCGTCTATGAAGCCCGGACGGTAGAGCAAGCTACCCAAATTGGTTGGGACGGCACTTTGGGAGGGCGCGAACAGCCCACCGGCAAATACATTTGGCGAATTGAGGGCAAATGCGCCAATGGCTTACCGCTTTTGTATCAAGGCAAAAATTCAGGTACAATTAATCTATTTCGTTAATCGACATCAAAATTGAAATAATATGAAATTATTATATAAGTCATTGAAAATCAATCTATTATCAATTCTTGCTGTTTTAGGAATTGGTATGATACAAGTACAAGCGCAAGCCGATTATAACTTAACCCAATTTCAAAATACCCCACTTTTGACCAATCCGGCAATGGTAGGTATGAGTAATGATACCCAATTTTCATTCAATTTTCGAAATCAGCCCAATGCGACCGGTGACAATTTTATGATTGGGATGTTATCAGCCACGCACGGCTTTGTCAATAAAAAAACTTGCAAACGTTGGGGAGGAATTGGTTTATCCATTCTAAACGACCACGCCGGACAGTTTATCCGCACCAATGCCGGCATGTTAGCATTGGCATTGAACCAAAAATTGGGTTATAACCGATTAGGAAATAATTTTTTGAGCTTTGGGATGCAAGGCGGCTATTTTCAACGCCGTTTAGACATTGAAGGCTTGACTACCTCGAGCCAATATCAAAATGGTAATTATAACCCGATTCTAAATTTGGGTGAAAATGTCGAGAATTTTAATCAAGGTTTTGGGGTAGCCAGTATGGGTTTGATGTGGTATGCTACGGATTCTTTGGGCAGACAAACCTTGTTTTTGGGCGTATCAGGAATGAATTTGAATGAACCGCGTACTTCGTTTTACAGTGCTACCCTTGACCGTTTGCCCCATCATCTCAATTTTACAGGCGGAGTGCGGGTTTTGAACACCGAAAGATTGTCGATTTTTCCAAATTTTCGTTGGGTACGGCGCACCGGCAACAATCAAGTCAATGCAGGTTCGTGGCTCAATTACCATTTATTGTCCGAAAATAATGGCTTCTTACGGCGTGGAATGGCGAGCGTAGGCTTGTGGTATAATTTTAACAATGCTTTTGTCGGGGCAATTCAGCTTGAGCAACCTAAGTATTTTGCGACTTTGAGTTTTGACTTGCCCACCGCCGGAACTTCCAACTTATGGCAAGGCTCTAATGCTTTTGAAATTACGCTAGGCTATAAAATTCGCCGAGAGTGTGTAAATCGGGAAAGAATTTTTATTCCACCTTTGGAGAGAAATATTATTCCAATTGAAAATAACTTAACCAAACCGCCATTTATACCCATTCCGCTTAATAAAAAAGTGAAGAAAAGACCCGAAACCAAGCCGGGCTTGGAAGATGGAGCTTTTCGTTTCAAATACAATAGTTCGGAATTAGATGATGCCTCCAAAATATTGTTGGATAGTGTGGCGCAAGTCTTGATGGAGTACCCCGAAGCGATTATTGAAGTAGCCGGACATACTTGCGATATTGGGACGGATGCCCGCAATTTGGAGTTGTCGAGAAATCGGGCGGAGTCGATGCGTAAGTATTTGGCGGATTATGACGGCATTGACCCTAAGCGCATTACGATTGCGGCTTTTGGGGAGTCTCGCCCGCTCGTGCCGAATTTGAATGAAGATAATCGCCGAAAAAACCGAAGAGTGGCGTTTAAAATGAAGTTTCCTGAGTAGAAGCTTCCCCCCGTCCCCTCCGAAGGAGGGGAGAAATACAGCAGGGTGTTTTTTTAAGTAATTGATTATCTTTGACTTTTGACAAATAACATTGTACCACAGCCTTTAGGCTGTGGGAGGCACAGCCTAAAGGCTGTGATACAATTTTTATAACTCATTGATAATCAAAGGTTTATAAAAAGCTGGATTTCTACGGAATGACAAAATAGATGGTTAGCCTGATGGCTATGGTGGCACGCATTCCCACAGCATTTCTGAAAAGTGGCAAGGATTTAGGGAATGTGTAACTAATTGATAATCAGTTAGTTATGGATTTGTTTGGGTTCTCGACATATTTACAGAAATTATTTAGCTTAAATCTGGTCGGAAGCCACTTACGCGCGCAGGCTAGGCAGCCTGCGTTACAATTTTTCTGAAAAGTGGCAAGGATTTAGAAAAATATGTAATTAATTGATAATCAGTTAGTTATGAATTTGTTTGCTTTGCGCGCCGGATGGAAGCCTCTGGTAGAGACTCCGCTTGCGCGCCCACCCCATACATAGGGTAGGGTTTGCAAACCCTACCCTATGTATGGGGTGGGCGCGCAAGCGAGGCTCTATACACGACAGCCGGAAATCGCGCCCCAATGAATGTAAATACAGATAAAAAAAGATTGATTAGAAAAATAATGATTATGAAAAAAAATACTTTTATACATTTAACTATTTGGCTTAATCTATTGATTATCAATAGCTTACAAGCCCAATTTCGAGAAGTGCCAATTGAAGTAGTGGCGGTAAACAACAGTTCGGTATCGTGGGGCGATTTTGACAATGACGGCGACCTTGATATGTATGTGATGGGCTGGGACGGCAAAAAACGAGTTACGCGGATTTATGAAAATCAGGCGGGGGTGTTTAAGGATATTGAGGCGGATTTGGCGGGCGCGAATAGTATTGCTTGCAATAATTTGGCTTGGGGCGATTATAACAATGACGGCTTGCTGGATATTTTGCTTACCGGGCAAAACGGTATGGAACGAATGATGAAAATGTACCGCAATGATGGTAAAGCCGATTTTACGGAAGTAGATTGTGGTTTGGAGGGTGTGTTTGCGGCATCGGTGGCGTGGGGTGATTATGACAATGACGGGGATTTGGATATTTTGTCTACAGGCAAGTCGGACAAAACTGATGGGGGTATTGCCCATATTTATCGCAATGACAAAGGAACTTTTGTGGAAATAAAAGCCAATTTGGAAGGGGTAGAAGACGGCTCGGCGGCTTGGGGCGACTATGACAATGACGGGGATTGGGATATTTTATTGACGGGGCGCGATAACTCGAGCAAGCTAAGGCATTCGGTAGCCAAGATTTATCGGAATGACCAGGGCATATTTACCGATGTAAATGCCAACCTAGAGCCGGTGTCGCGGAGTGCGGTTACTTGGTCGGATTTTGACAATGACAATGACTTGGATATTTTGTTGGCGGGTTATACCGACAATGCCCAATGCGTGTCGCGCTTGTATCGCAACGACAATGGGAAATTTACCTTGATACCCTCGAGTTTGATAGGGATTCAACGGTGTGTGGCTACTTCGGGCGATTTTGACAATGATTTTGATATGGATATTTTGTTGTCGGGGGTTACACTCGACGGGCGGCGGATTATTCGAGTGTATGAGAATAAAGGCGGATTTAGTTTTGTGGAATTGCCGTTTCGGTTTGCCGAAATATCGTCAGGTTCGGCGGCTTGGGGCGACTATAACCACGATGGCGATTTGGATTTAATCATCACGGGCGAAGACAAAGACTTTAGAATTTATACCAAATTGTACGAAAATACCCTCAACAAAGGCGCGAGTACTTTGGTAGCCACTCCCCAAAACCTCAAAGCAGACGTAAATGGTAATCAAGTAACCCTCAGTTGGAACAAAGCCCGCGAATCCGGCGTAACTTACAATGTGCGGATTGGGACTAAATCGGACGATGAAGATGTGTTTGGCTCGATGTCGGATTTGAAATCGGGTATTCGCAAACTTGCCGAAGATGGCAATACCGCCCACCACACTTCTTGGGTGGTCAAAAACTTAGCTCCCGGCACGTATTATTGGAGCGTACAAACGGTAAATGGGGCTTACAAAACCTCGATTTTTGCGCCGGAAATGGTATTTGTGGTGAAGTAAAAATTTGAATTTTTGTTTAATTATATAAGTATTTGATAATCAGGTACTTACAAAAAAACAAGCCATCGAGGTGGCTTGTTTTTTTGTTTTAAACAAAAATATTAAGTTATTGATAATCAATGAATTATATGATAAATATGATTCTTTACTCATTCTTAGGAAATTCTTACTTTATTCTAAGCTTAAACTCATTTACGCGGGCAGGCTAGACAGCCTGCGTTACAATTTTCCTGAAAAGTGGTAAAGAAGCATTTTTTATACCTAAGTTATTGATTGTCAATAATTTAGGCTAAAAAATTACTTTTTCTCCGGCATCAACACTATCCGAATGTACTCATTTTTGAGGTATTTGTTGGCAATTTTTTGCAGGCTTTCGGAGGTGAGCAAGTCCAAGTTTTTCTCCGAACTCAAAATATCTTCAGGATTGCTGCCTTCCCAATATGCCTTTTGTAGGTTGGTCAACCAAAAACGGTTTTGCTTCATATTGACTTCCAATTCGCGTTTTTGCTGTTCTTTTACTTTGGCAATGTCTTCGGGTTTTACACCCTCTTTTTTGATTTTTTCTACCACGCCAAATACATCTTTGCTCAGGCTTTCTACATTTTCGGGTCCGCACGGAAAGCTAATGGAAAAAGAATAACTTGGATAAGGGTATTTGGACAAACCGCCAAACGCGCCTACTCCATACACACCGGCTTTTTCTTCGCGGATAACTTCTACTAGCTTGATATCCAACAAGTTACCCAATGAACTCAACAAATAATTGTCTTTGGCGTTGTATTCGGCATCGCCGGTAAAGGTGATATTGACCGAGCTTTTGGGGTCAGTACCTTTGTTGATTACTTTGTCCACCATTCCTTTGGGTGGGCGAATGCCTACATCTTTCCACATTTCTTGGCGACCGGTATTGGGCAAACTCGCCAAGTAAGTTTCTAAAAGTGGTTTGATTTTATCTACTTCAAAACTACCTACCAATAAAAAAGTAAAATCACCGGCGTTGGCAAAGCGGTCTTGGTAAAATTGAAAAGCTTTTTCGAAATCAATTTTATCCATTTCGGCGGCTTCGGGTATGCCTTGCGAGCGCGGGTGGTTTTGGGTCAATATTTTATTTTGCTCTTTAAAAAAGAAAAAGTTGGGGTCAGAACTCAAGTTTTGAAACAATTGTTTTTGCTTGGTAATGAATGAGTTGAAAGCATCTTTGTCTTTGCGCGGGTTGGTAAAGTACAAATGCACCAATTGCAACATCGTTTCCAAATCTTTGGGCGAAGCACTACCACTGATACCTTCGGTCAATGGACCAATACTTGGATTGACTCTGACAATCTTGCCCGCCAACATTTTTTGCATATCTGCCATCGCAATATCCTTGATACCGCTTTGCCCTACTACGCCCGAAGCATTGCTTGCCGACATAAAATCGGCATCACTTGCCAAAGAATGACCGCCCGGACTGTAGGAAGAAAGCAAAATTTCATCATTTTTGAAATCGGTTGGTTTTAAAATGACTCTTAAGCCATTGCTCAAAGTCAAATCGGTCGTGCCTAATTTTTCATTTTTGATCTCTTTGACAATTGTTCCGGCTTTGATTTGCGAAGCTTCTACAAAGGAAGTTGCCAATATTTTTTCTTCGTAGGGTTTGACACTATTTAGGTCCACTTCTTTCAAGATTTTGCGAATTTCGTCTTCGGTCGGAATTTTCACGCCTTCTTTTTCGGGGGCATTGATGGTTACAACTAGATTTTCTTTGGAAATCAGCTTTTCGGCTAAGGCGTTTACTTCTGCCAAAGTGATTTTGGGTAAATAATTTTTGACAAATTCATATTCAAATTCAATTCCGGGAGTGGCTTCATTTTGTAAAAAATAGGCAACCAATTCGTCCACCAAACTACCCGACTCGGTTTTGTCGCGTTCATTGTAGCGGCGTTCATAGCTTGCCAACATTTGTTTTTTGAAACGGTCAAATTCACCTTCGGTAAAGCCAAATTTTTTGACTCGTTTGTTTTCTTCCAACAGGGTTTTCAACCCTTTTTCAATGCCCGACTCACTCACATTGGCAAAGGCTTGATAGCCGCTTTTGGAGCGCGCCAAAGTACCGCCATAATAAGTACTTGCGCCAATAAAAGGCGGCTCAGCTTTGAGGCGCAATTCATTCAAGCGTTGGTTGAGCATACCGGTAAAAATCTGATAAAGTATAGATTTTTGATAATCTTGGGTGGTTTTGATGGTTTCAGCCGGTTTTTTATACATCAAACTCACTTGGGTAAATGGAGCTTCTTTGTCGCTGGCAATGGCAACATAGGTGTCGGCGTGGTCAGGCACATCAAAACCTTTGCGGAGGCGCGGTTTTTTGGGCATTTTGATTTTGCCAAAATATTGCTTGATTTTGGTTTCCATTTCGGCTACCTCTATATCGCCTACTACCACTACTGCCATCAAATCGGGGCGATACCAGTCTTTGTAAAAGCGTTTGAGGGCTTCGTGTTTGCCTTTCTCGATGATGTCAATTTTGCCAATCGGCAAACGGGAAGCATACATCGAGCCTTTGTAGCCAATGGGCAAAGTTTTGTCTGACATTCTTTGAAAAGCCCCTTGCCCCAATCGCCATTCTTCTTTGATAACGCCGCGTTCTTTGTCAATTTCCGCGCCTTCAAAAGTTATATTGTGCGCCCAGTCTTCCAAAATTTGTAAGCCTTTGTCCACCAATTCGGGCTTGTCGGTGGGTACGGGCAAAATGTAAACCGTTTCGTCAAAACTGGTATAGGCGTTCAAATCTGCGCCAAATTGCACCCCAATTGATTGCAAATAACTTACCAACTCATTTTTGGGAAAGCGTTTGGTGCCATTAAAAGCCATATGCTCTACAAAGTGGGCAAATCCTTGTTGGTCGTCATCTTCCAAGACCGAACCCGCATTGACAGCGAGCCTGAGTTCTACCCGTTTTTCGGGTTTGGCGTTTTTGCGAATGTAATAAGTCAAGCCATTGGGCAATTTGCCGGTTTTGACTTGCGGGTCGAGCGGTAGATTGGCTGTATCTTGCGCTCCACCATAGCTAACTACCAAGAGCAGTAATAAACTCTTGATAATCAATGATTTAATTTTGAAATTCATAAAGATTTGTTTTGGTTAAAAAAGACAGTTTACTAATTAGCTTATTTGAATGATTTACTTGCCAAATATAAAGCACTGGAGATGAATATAGCAAGTTTTGGCGATATTTAATGTAAATATTTTAGAGATATTGAATGTAAATATTTTAGAGATTGGATTGAAATCATTTTGAGCTATTTTTTTAAAAATTTAGGGCTTCAAAATTTCATTTTTTAGTTAAGCGTCTCAACTAATTCAAGGTGAATATTTCTTGTAATCAACTGATTATCAAATACTTATGCTTGAAGGTTGAATGATTTTGAACTTTTATAAATTTTCAACTTGTATTATTTTTAGCTATCAAACGATATTTCAATCAATTCAATCTATACCAAGTTTCCCTCAAAAGTAGTCTGTTCTCGCCAGAGGCGGATTGACTATTTTTGAGCAAGATTTGAGCATGTCAAATAGTCTTATTAAATTGTTGTTATTAAATAATATTTAACTTATTGATAATCAAATATTTACGAGTTATTTATTTTGCAAAATGGGTATCATTGATATTATTTAAAATTAGGATTGGGTGAAGAAACTTCCCGCAACCGATTTGGTAAATAACTGAAAATCAAACACTTACAAATATCGGTTATGGGATGATTGACAAATGAAGTTTATGGTGCGCTTAAAATAACTTTTACTTTCTATCTTGGTAATAAGTGCCTGATTATCAGTTACTTGCAACTAATATCACCCTAGTTTACCACAAAGTTCACTAAGTGAGGCACAAAGAAACACAAAGTTCTTCGTGTACTTTGTGGGCATTTTCTCAGTGTTCTTTGGGTTTAAATAGTTTATTTTTGGATTAGCTTTTGCAAATAAAATTTATACAAGTATTTGATTTACAGATGTTTATATCACTTTTAATAACTACAAATTAAATTATACTTTTGGGTGTTAGTCAGTTATTTTTAAATCATTTTTAATTTATACTTGTCAATGCCTAATTCCTCAGCTCATTTTACTTCTCCTACTTTTAAATAAATATCCCAAGTGGTAAGGTGCTGATTATCAGGGTTTTTCCAAACTTCGGTAAGTTCGTCACGAATCAAATCCAGGGGATTGGCAGTGTTTTTTTTGATATAATTTTGCACACTTGACCAAGTATGCAGATAACCTATTAATTCGGCTAAGTTCCAATGTCTTTGAATTTTGAACTCGGGAGCAGGCAAAAGGGCAAACGGAAAAGGCAAAGTTTGGTAATGATTATCCAAATGCTTGCGCTCCTTGTCCCAGTAGGTGTCGCCCAAAATTTGATAATAAAGCCGATGAATGACTTGGTCAATGGCTGGGCTAATTTGCATCAAGCCATAACCCCAAATCGCCAAAATGGCTCGTGGTTTGACAACCCGCCTGATTTCTTGATAAAAATTATCAAACTGAAACCAATGCGCCGCTTGTGCCACAGTTACCAAATCAATTGAGGTATCTGGCAAGCCCGAGTTTTCGGCACTTGCCACCGCATACTGCACTTTGGGGTGAGCAAAAGCCTGCTCAATTTGTTTGGTACTGGCATCGGTGGCGATTACTTGGGCAAAATATTGGGTAAGCTCAACCGCCGTCTGCCCGTTGCCGGTAGCGCAATCCCAAGCTACGCCACGATTTGGTGCCAAGTGAGCCACAAACTCAATCAATTCCGGCGGGTAGCTAGGGCGATATTTGGCATAATCGGAAGCTTGAATCGAGAAATTGTCTTTGTAATGCATCAGCTTAAGGGCTTAGATTTGATTTATATTTTTTGTAAATGATTGATAATCAGTTACTTATACATCAAGTGAGATTGGGTGCATTTCAAATTTACGTTTTAAGACCTCACCCCTGCCCTCTCCTCTGAGAGAGGGAATCTAAGGAGTAAATTTGAAATGCACCCAGTGAGATTTGAGCCTATACGACTCATTGATAGGTTTTGCGTACAACCTCTAAGATGCAAAGTGTTGATAATCAATAACTTAATTTCCTTCGCCGCTTAATGGTTTAAAAAAAAGTATAGGAGTATTGTATCGCATTGTTTGAACCAATAATTGCCGCAGCAAATTATGAGTGAGTGTTCGAACTAAAAACCTCTATTGCAAATCTACAATAGAGGTTCGTTATGAAAAACTTATAACTTATTGATTATCAATGTATTAAAAAATAAGCTAAGATTCAAAGAGTGCATTTCAAATTATTCTTCTTCGTGTTTCATAATGCGCACTGAAAGCGAAAAGAAAGACAAGACTTCATCTACTTTGATATATTCCACTTTGAGGGGAGTGTCGGCTGTAAGTGCCACTTGAATCAAGCCAATGCCTGCACCCTTGCTACGTTCTTTTTTGGGCGCACTGCGTTGCTCGCGCTTGTACTCACGCAAGGCTTCGCGGTTCATTGAGTTTACGATGTCGCAACTATCCACCAATTCTTGAATATACTCGTTCTCGACCAAGTTGCCGCAAGAAAAAGTATAATGGTCTGAGGTTTCGGTAATCAAAATGGTGCCTACACTATCGTTATGTTCGCCAAAGCGAATTTTCTCGGCGGAGTAATAAAGTATATTTTGGGCTAACTCGATAAAGATTGCAAATACTTTGCGACTCACCTTGGGGTTTTCAGAAAACTTATTGCGGATATCGCGGCTGATTTCAGCCATAATTACATCTGTAACCGGACCTTTATAAGAAATCAAGACGTTTTTCTTATTGGTAAGGGTATAATAATCAAACAAACTAAATTCTTGTTCCATAATCTATCGTAATTATTAAAGCTTCGAAATCAATCGGCTATGGTGAACTAATTAAGTGTTTTGAACTCCAAAATGTTTTCGTATTCAAATATATATTAATTCGGTTTAAATTCAAATAAGTTGGGGTGGTTTCTGTTTATGAGTTTTTAATTATTTTGTAAATATCTGATAATCAAATAATTACAAAAAAACAATCCATCATAACTCATTGGTTAATCCTTAGTAGAGAGTATAATTTAAAAAAATAGCAAGGCAGTGAGAGGTAAAAAATGATTGAAAAAGGGTCAAGTCTTTTTGACTCGACCCTCAGAAATTTTATTTTTTGCTTTTTTTCTCTTTTTTGTCCTTTTTCTCTTTTTTTTCTTCTTTTTCTTCTTTGGGCGTTTCTTGCGCAGGGGCTTCGGCTTCTTCAAATTCTTTGAGTTCTTTTAACAAAGACTTTATCATTGCTTTGCCTTCTTTGGCTTTGGTTTTGAGGTCTTTGCGGGCTTTGTTTTTTTCGGCTAAAAACTTTTCAATTTGCTCGTCTATTTGTTCAATTTTTAGTTTGAGGGCTTGGCGATTTAGGCGGGCTTTGCTGAGTTTGCTCTCGATTTTTTCTTTTTCGCTCAATACTTTCTTTTCCGGTTCTTCGGCGGCAGTTTTTTTGGCGCGGCTTTTTGCCTTCACAGGATTGGTGCTGGGGGCGGTTTCAACAGATTCTACCGTGGCGGCTTCCTCGACAGTAGGGGTAGTTTTGGGTTTATTTTTACTGCCTTTGGTGCGCCCGCGTCGCCAAGTTTTGGCGGGTTCAAGGGCGGTTTCGGTTTCAGGGCTAGAGGCTTCAGGGGTGGTATTTTCTTGCGTAGTTGGTTCAAGGGTGGTATTTTCGGTGTTTTCGAGACTCATAAAATTTAGTATTTCAATTAATTTTTTACGAAAATAGGTTTAAAAATAGATTAAATCGCAATATTTTTATTTTTTTAACCAATCAAAGTGATTTTTGTTAAAAAAAATCAATAGCCAAAGATAAAAAAAACCAATAATTTTCGAGGGCAGGTCGATTAATATTTTTATTATTTTTAGTTTATTTGTAATAAATTAAAGAGTTTTTACAAGTAATCTCCTCGAAAATTAAATTCAATGCCCAAAGATAAATTTTATCAAACAATTTTAGAAAATGCTTTCGATGGTGTGCATATTATTGATAATCAAGGGCTTATCTTGTATGTAAGCCCCAATGGGGCAAATATATTGGGTTATACTCCTGAGGAGGCTTTGGGCAAAAACTCACTCGATTTTGTGTGGCACAAAGACAAACCAACTATCTTGCACGCCTATCAACATTTTATTCAAACCCAACAAACTTCGCTTACTCTTGAAGCTCATTTTTTGCATCGCTCGGGCAAACTGCTGTATATTGAGGCACGGGCTTATAATCTTTTGCAAAACCCAGAGATTCAGGGGATTGTGATTAATTTTCGAGATATTAGCGAGCGCAAACTTGCCGAAGCAAACCAAGCCGAAATTCTCGCCAATATCCGAGCCATTTTGGACAATACCCAACATACTTTTTTTTTGATTGATGTATCGGGCAAAGTTTTGCATTATAACCAAATTGCCGAAGATATGGCTTGGCACAAACTTGGGAAAAAATTATATGTAGGTATGTCGTTTGACGAATGTTTGGCGGAGTCAAAACAAGCCCAAGGGATAGAGGCTTGGCAACGAAGTATAGCCGGAGAGGTAGTGAGCTACGAAGCCGAAATCGAATACCCGAATGGTGAAAAATACTGCTATGAAGTGCTTTATTCGCCCATCAAAAATCAAGACAAAGTATGGGCGGTGGCTTTTTCCTCCATTGATATTAGTGAGCGCAAGTTCATAGAGCGTAAACTACACGAAAGCGAAAAACTCTACCGCGTGATTGCCGAAAACTCGCCCAAATCGAGTATCAATATTTTGGACCAAGAACTCAATATTCTCTTTACCGAAGGGCAAGTGTATGATTATTTGTCTATCAATCCCGAAGATTTTATTGGTAAAAATATTAGTGATTTCTTTCCCCCCCATATAATTGAGTACTTTAAAAGCCATTTGTTGCCGTCTTTTGCCGGTGAAGTACAAGTTTTTGAATATAAAAATCGCTTGGGTTATTTTTTGGCAACCTCCCTGCCTTTGCCAAATGAAGCGGGCATAATCGATAGAATTTTGTTGATTTTTCAAGACATCAGCGACCTCAAAGCCAATGAAAAAGAATTGCAAACTCTTAATAATCAGTTGCTTGCCCAAACCGCAAAGTTGTCGCAGCAAAAAAACGAGCTAACCGAAGCAAACCTTAAACTCATAGAGCAACAAGAGTATTTGGCAAAATTGTTTCAAGAATTGCAAATACTCAATCAGCAATTGACGATTCGCAACCAAGAACTTTTTTTCAAAGAAGAAGAACTCGCCTCTGCCAACGAAGAACTGATTTCGCAACAAGATGACCTCAAAATCATCAATGAACAGCTCCTCAATCACCAAGCTGAGTTGGAAATTACGCTACAAGAACTTTCGGACCGAAACTTTGAGCTTGACCAAATTGTCTATCGTACTTCACACGATATACGCTCGCCTTTGGCTTCGGTATTGGGGCTTATCAATGTAATGAAACTCGAGGGCATACCCACCGTTTTGGAAGACTATGTCCATCGGATTGAGACCAGTATTCAAAAATTAGAAAGATTTGCCAACTCGATGCTCGACTTTGCCAAAGTAAGCCGAAGTGATAAAAAAAGCGATGTAATTGATTTTGAAGAAGTGATTGAAAAATTTTGGGAGGATTTTCGCTACCTACCCAATTTTGACAAAATCCAGCGACAAGTCGAAATCAAAAAATTTGATGATTTGCCCTTTGCCAGCGATTTGTTTAGAATTGAAATTATTTTTCGCAATTTGATAAGCAATGCCATCAAATATGCCAATCCGATGCAAGAGTTGAGTTTTTTAAAGATCCAAATTATGATTCAAAATCGTATTGCCGAAATTGAGATACAAGACAATGGCATAGGAATCAAACAAGAATATTTGGACAAGGTGTTTGATATGTTTTTTCGAGCTACCGAAAAATCGGAAGGTACAGGTCTGGGTTTGTATATTGTGAAGCAAACGGTGGACAAATTGAACGGCACGATTCACATTCAAAGTACTTTTGGCGAAGGTACTCACATACAATTAAGTTTACCGAGTTATCAGTCTTAAATTTTGTTGCTATTTTTTACAAATAATTGATAATCAATGAGTTATAATTTATCCAAAAGCCAAAAAAGCCCACAAAATTCTTGGCAAGATGACAGGCGGTCGACAGCCGATTTGTTTACTCAATTTTTTGCAACATATCGCGCAAGTCTTCCAAAATAGCCTTCATCAAATCGGTTTGGATTTGATATTTGGCTTCTCTTGCCAATTCAGTATCGGTTTTGATGGCTCTGGACTTCGCAAAGAGGCTTCGCCATTGGGTATCAACTGAGGGGCGATAGCTAGGGTTGGTTTGGGGATTATAAGCTAGTTTTTGTAAAGTTAAATCATTCAAATTGACATTGCTTGTCAATTCGTTGTAACTGACTTGGTCATTGGCTTCGCCTTTGAAAGAGCGCGGGGGGCGATTGGGGCTTAAATTGCCTTTGCCCCGAAACGAGTACGTAGCGCGGCAAGTAGCCGTTTTGCGCTCCTCAACTTCCTCATACACTACTTCATCTTCGGCAAAATATTTACGAACTTTCACCACCGTATTGCTGTCTTGGCGTTGTTCGGTCTCATAACTTTTGATTCTATAAGCCACTCGGCGATTGCGTTGCGCGTTTTGATTAGATACTTGATAGCGAAAGTCGGGCAAAACTCGATAATTGGCATCAGGATATGAGCCTACCAATTGCATAAAAGGGTCGTTGATTTGGGTGCGAATATCTTTTTGGAGCAATTGCCCAAACTCGTCATCGGAAGTCTCGACAAATATTTTGACTTTGCCCAAGCGAATACAGTCCTCCATTTCTTCTTGCAATGCCGGGTAGCGTTGTAAGCCACCTCTATCCAACACCAATTTAAAATATCGAAATGCCCCTCTGAATTTGTAAGCCAGTTTGGTCTGTTGCGCCGTTTCAAAATACTGGTCGGTTACTTTGTCGTAACAAATATGGCTCAAACTATCAGCATTCTTATAATTCTCGACCCAATGCAAGGCGTTTTTAAAATTGTCATAAGCCTCCTGAAAGTGCTGGGCTTCGGCAAAAAGTTGTTGTCCGCGTTGGTAGTATTGCTCGGCTAAATTTTCTTTGATAACTTGAATATAATTGATACTTTCTTTGTAATCGGTTTGGCGTGCCTCTACCAACTTAAATTTATCGTAAGCATTTTCCAATTGCCCGGCTTGATATGTATCCACGGCTTCTTGATACATAGCCTCCGTAACGGCTTCAAACATATCGAGCAGGTAAGCCTCATCGCCCGACTGCCAAACGCGCCAATTGGCAGCTTGATTATTCAATTTGCTTTGAAAACTACTCACCATTTGCTCGCTCAAACCCTTGGCAAGGCTACACTCGGCATAGGCTTTCTCAAACTCCTGCCGAGTGCGGGCTTGGCTGCCGATTTGTCGCGCCTGCCCCATATATTGGGCAATACATTGTTGTCCAAAGTCGTTTACAGTATTTATCAATGCTTCTATTTGTTGATTGTCGGTTTTGCGATTGACTTTTACCGATTTCAGCTCTTGCACGGCTTCACAAGGTTTGCCTTGTTGGGCAAGTTCATTGGCACGACCAAAAATTTTGTCGGTAGATTTGCAAGCCCCGACCAGCCCGACCACCAGCCCAACGAGGCAATAATAAAAGGGTAAATAAAAATTTGATTTTTTGTAAATCATTGATAATCAGCATTTTATATTTTTTATAAATCAATCCGACAATCCAAATAACTAGCCTAATTGAGCCGATAACTTTCGCTTGCATATTCCAATCAATTGCGCAAGAATAATATGAATTTTTGGTTGATAATCAGTTTTTTTCGTAAAAAAAATTACAATATTTTTTTATTCTTCCGACTTCTACGCCGTTGCTTGTGTCCTCACAAGCAACTATTGCAAACAAATGCGCTAAAAGTACAGCAGAACCAAAAAAATGTTTCTACCAAGACTCAAAACTATTCACTTCGAAACCGCGTTATCAATTCGAGATTTTATTCCTGATTTCAATTTTTTCAATATTTCCCAAATTTGCGCAACTCCATTGTTTGGGGAAACTTTTTAAATTTATGAATTTTCGTGCCTTTTCAGAAAAATTGTAACGCAGGCTTCCAGCCTGCGCGCGTAAGCGAGTTTAGGCTTAGAATAAAGCTAGAATTTCCTAAAAATGAGCAAAGAACTACTTAATGGATTTTTGAATTTTTGAACTTTCAATTTTTGGTTCTTCACCACTTTTCAGGAATTGCCGAAGGCAATTCCATTGAATTCTGAAAAGCTCTCGCTTTTCAGTGATTCTGAACATTACCAAGCAAAATG
>JALONJ010000272.1 GCA_025455045.1 Microscillaceae bacterium
TGTACTTTTACTCAAAAGCGAAAAAAGTCCACAAAGTTCCACGCAGGATGACGCAGTTGTGTTATTTTTATTGGTTTAATTTTTTAATTAACTAATTGGCTATCAATATTTTATATTTTTTTGCAAAAATTATTTCATTTTTTTATTATATTAAAATAATACAATTTTGTTTTTGAAATAATTGATAATCCATTGAAAATAGTAAACTTTTGTAATATAACTATCTCATTATCCTCCAAAGGCGGACACGGTCAAGTATTTACCAAAATATTCACGTTAAAATAGCATAACTTGTTGATTATCAGCCAGAGGCAGACACAGTCAATTATTTACAAAAAAATGTCCGAAGTATTGGCTAGTTTGACAATTATTTGATGGCTATAGGAGAATGAGTTAATCCGCCAGAGGAGGACAAGTTGATTAAATGCGCTAATGCAATACACTGATTATCAATTATTTAACAGTTAATATTGTTTATTTTTAAATCATTATTGGGCATAATTACAAAATAAAGTAAACTTTTTGAAAACATAATCAATTGAAAATCAGGCAATTAAACAATTCCTAATTCCTTAGCTGACTTTTTTAAAAAATCATTTCCAATTCCTAAATATTTGAGTTAAATATTTTCAATATTTCATAACTAATTGATTATCAATTATTTATAGAAAACAAGGTTCTTCAGTGCTTTTCAGGAATTGTTTAGTTTAGAAATTGCCTAAAGCTATTTATCTACCCGCGCAGGCTGCCAGCCTGCGTTACAATTTTTCCTGAAAAGTGCTGAAGATTCTAATTTTCCAATTAATTGTCTGATTGTCAATTAGTTATCTCTCAACCCGCAACCCAAAACTCGGAACAAGCACCCCAAAGCTCAAAACAAGCAACCCGAAACTCAAAATACACTTAAAACTTCAGCTAGAAACTACTGATTCCGCAAACGATTGCAGAGCCTCCAAAAGCCAAAATTGGATTTTTCCGATAAGGTTTTCGGAGTAGTAAAAAACCTCAATCTTGAAAAAATTATATTTTTTTATTGAAAAAAATTTGCTTGTAAAAAAAAACTCATTTAATTTTGTAGTGAATTTAAAAACCATTTGAAATTGAATTAATCCAATTTAGGTGTCATAAACGTTTTTTTAAACTATGTTCATCTAATTAAACTTATAAAAAGATGGAAGATTATAATAAAATTATTGAGTCCTTGGGGGTAAAATTTATTAAGGCTAGGAATATTAAAATTTTACAATCTATCAAAGTATCGAATCACTATGATGTAGAAAACTATATATTCCTTTTACACGATGGCGAACTTTCGTTTGGCGACGAAACCAAAAAAGTAGAAAAAGGCGATATGCTGTTTGTACCCGGTGGCAAGTTGGCTACCTTGTATTTTGGCTCAGGCACCAACGGTCGCAAAACCATCAACAATGAGGAGTATATCAGCAACCGCGAAAAATATTTTGAAGGCAATATTGATATTCCTAGTGTAGGCAAGCTCCCCGAGTCGTTTAGTTATGTGTCATTTGAATCCAAAGTTTTTGATTCAATCAACTTCTTTGCTTCATTGGATATACCACCGTTTATTATCAAAGATAACCCCGGTTTGGCGCGCATCATCAAAGAAGTAGTGGTGGAGAGTATGTCAAATTTTCCCGGCAAAAACCGCGTTATCAAAATCAAAACCGAGCAAATCGTAGTTGAGGCTATTCGTTACATACTCAAAGAAGGTTTGTTTGTAGAGCAATTGGCTACCAACAGCACCTATTTCAAAGACCCACGCTTGATTGATATTTTCACGTATATCAAAGAACAATTGGGTGGCGACCTCTCCAACAAAGTATTGGCAAACGTAGCCAATGTCTCGGAAGACTACGTAGGGCAGTATTTTAAAATGCTGACCGGCATCAATCCGCAAGACTACATTGAGTACCAAAGAATGGAGATGGCAGTAAACCTCTTGCGTACCTCCAAAAAAAGCATCCGCGAAATCGGACAAGAAGTAGGTTACAAAGACACTGCTTACTTTTGCCGCCGTTTCAAAATGATGTTTGGCATACCCGCCGGTAAAATGCGCCGCCGCGACTCCCTGATGAATGTATAATTAGGTTGAATTGATAAATACAAAAGGGTTTGGAGTAGCTTCCAAACCCTTTTTTTGGCTTGATATATTGGGTAAATTGAGTTAGCAATTTTTGCTGGTGAGTGAAGCTAATTCGCCAAAAATGAAGCATTTTTTAGCTAAAAGTTCTCTAAAATATTGCATAAGTGATTGATAATCAAATACTTAGTTTATAAACTCCGTCCCTCGCTTTATCAATTCGCCCGCCCTCATACCCACACACGCCCGAGCGCGGCGAATTGACAATTGTGTCCCAAGCATAGTCGGCGGTATCGGGGCAGGTTTTTTCGTGGACTTTTTTACATTTTTTGCAAAAACACTCCCAATGTACGCTGCATACCAAGGCGGCAGGCTGGGTTTGGCAATTTTCGCACATCATCTGCTTTTGGCAAACGTTTGTTTACAAAAATAACATTCGCCCTCTGAATTTATTTTTGCCATTTTTTTGTAAGGGTTTGATTATGAGAGAGTTATGTTTTTCAATCTAATTTATTAAGTCAATGAAAGTTTATGTTTCTTATCCAATTTAAAATTTCATTTTCGGATTTCTTTTAGATATCTTTCCTCTTGATTTTCATCCAAATATTTCCAAAAATCCCAACCATTTGCGGTAGTTTTTTTCCCAGAAACATCTTCTTTTGCTTTCACTGCGGCTGAAGAAGGGGTATCATACGCTTCATTGTTATACAATACTTTTTGAGTATCCCTATTAAAAACAGCTTCTACTTCCGAATTATAATATCTTGCAAATATTTTGATATTCGAGCTTTGTGAAACGATAGGCTCTTTATAGAACATAGTTAAGATTTCGCTTTGTTTTTTAATGATGTTTTGTTCTATGGAAGCAAAAATCTTATTCGCTCTTTCATCAAGTATTACCGAATAATAATCGTCAAATGTTGAATCTAATAATTCAGACGGGATTAAATGATTGATTAAGCTGATGTCTAACTGCGGATTTCGAGTTTTTAACTCATTTAAATAAGTAGATGGAGATTTATCGCTAATCTTAATATTAGATATTTTAGGAATAAGAGTTTTATTTGCAACCGATTCTATTTTATCTAATGCTTCTTGGTCATTTTTAAATCGTTTTTTTATAAAGTTAATAGGAAAAATATGGTGGTCTTCTAGCTTGCTGTCATTAAAGTTGAGTCTATTTGTATTTTCCCAACCAATCAAACCTTTGGCTTGATAATGAATAAAATTTAAAATTCCTTGATAAATTGCATTTCCTTTACGATTGTAGTCAAATATATCCTCGGGTTTTGTAATTATTAGTTTGGCTAATCTATTAAAATAGGCTTTTTCGCTAATCTTTTCGTTTTTTGCGATTTGTCTAAGCATATTAGCATCTTTAATGATTGCTTCGTTAGAAGCACCGGTATAACGCTGTGAGAAAATGGAAGCCCAATACCAATAATGGATAAATGTAGATTGCTCATAAGACATTTGCGAAAAATCTTTGTTGATTTCTTTGCGAAAAATTATCAATGGAATTAACATTGGCTCATAAGGCATCCAAGATTGCGAAATAATAAAATGGTTATCAAATAAAAAATTGAGGGTTTGTTTATACCACTCACATACTTTATCCCAATATTCATTAAAATGTTCATAATTAAGCTTTTTAAGAATAAACCCTCTATCAATCTTATCTTTACCATCTCCAACAATGTAGGCAATAGTTCTTATAATCAGTTCTCTATTAAAATCATCTTTCAAATTAGTATTTTCATCTTCAAAGGCTTCTATTTTTTCTCTTAAGTTAAAATCACCTGCGTACAATTTAGCCGCTAAAATATCCGTAAAATTCAATGAAATTCCTTTACTATTACTTCTTTCAAAAAACAAAGCAAATTTGTCTATACTCATATCTAAAAGATAATAGGATAATAATTTACTTTCCTTTAAAATGTCTTGCATTTTATCTAAAATAATCAAATATTTCTCGAAAAAAGAGTCGTAATCTGTGGCATCAAATCCTTTAAAATATTGCTTATCAAAGAATTTTTCCTTAATTTTTGATTCACGTGGGTTTTCCTGCATTGCAATATAAATATCACTTAATTTTACAGAGAGGCGTTCTTTATCTTCCTCTCCCATAAATTCATATAATATTTCCTCTAGCTTTTTTTCATTAAAAGGTTTATCTGCTATATCTTGTTCGTGTGCTTCATAATCTGATTCATTTTTGGCAATAAACCAAACATCGTCAATTCCTTTTAGTGCTCTATACAATGATGTAGAGCGTTGTTGACCATCTAAAATAATACGATAATTATCAAGTTGAACTTTTTGCTTAATTTCATCTTGTGAAAGTTTTAAAACTGGTATTTTACGCTGACTTTTTCTTGGTAAATTATCAATAGCTCGAACAGCAATCTCGAAAGATGGTTTCCCATAGATAATTGCCCCAATGAAAATATCACGAACAATAGAATCAAATAAATCATAAGTTTTTGCTATCTCCCATACAAAATCTCTTTGAAACTCAGGTAATGCTACACTCTGTTTATCAATACTTTCAATAAGGCTTTTTATAGACTCACTTTTTTCTTGTTCCATTTTTTAATATCTTTTGTAGATAATTTTTTTTAATTCAAATATGTGATTATTTCTTGTTTTTACAAAATTATATCATCTACCCCAACCTGAAAACCTCTTTCAATTCTTCATTGCTCATATCGCCAATCCACTGCTCGCCCGAGGCTACCGCGAGGTTGGCGAGTTCGCGCTTGCTCTGAATCATTGCATTGATTTTTTCTTCAAATGTGCCTTGCGTGATGAAGCGATACACCATTACGTTTTTCTTTTGCCCAATCCTAAAGGCGCGGTCGGTGGCTTGGCTCTCCACCGCCGGATTCCACCATAAGTCGTAGTGAATCACGTGGTTAGCTTCGGTCAGGTTCAGACCTGTGCCACCGGCTTTGAGCGAAAGAAGCATTACTTTGGGGTGGGTTTTGTTTTGAAAAGTATCTACAAACTCATCGCGTTTGGGGCGCGAAGTACCACCGTGTAGCCAAAGCGGTTCAAAATGGTATTTTTCCAAGATGAGCTTACTCAACAAATCGCCCATTTCTTTGTATTGGGTAAATATCAAAACCTTTTCGTTTGCCTCCAAGATGGAGTCTAATAAATCTAGCAAAAGCCCGGTTTTGCCCGATAGGTTGGGGTCTATTTGGTCTTTTTTGAGGTAGTGCGCCGGATGGTTGCAAATTTGTTTCAAAGCATTAATCATTTGCAAAACCAAACCCTTGCGTTGGATGCCTTCGGCGGATTGGAGTTCTTTGAAAATCATATCCACTACATTTTGATAAAGAGCTGATTGTTCGGCGGTTAGAGTACAAAACTGATTGTTTTCGACCTTATCGGGCAAGTCTTGAATGATAGATTTGTCGGTCTTGACGCGCCGCAAAATAAAGGGCGAAGTGATTTTTTTGAAGCTATTGAGCTTGTCGTGGTCGCGGGTATTCTCGATGGGCTTGATGTAATCTTCCAAAAAATGATTCAAACTGCCCAAGTAGCCTTTATTCACAAAATCAAAAATACTCCAGTATTCCGAAAGGCGATTTTCGACCGGCGTACCACTCATTGCCAACACGCGGTCGGCTTTCAGTTTTTTGACGGCTTTGGTTTGTTCGGTTTGCACATTTTTAATATTTTGGGCTTCGTCAATGCCGAGCATTGCCCATTTGATTCTCGAGAAAATATCAGCATCACTTCTTACCAAACCATAAGTAGTCAGGATTAAATCGTGGTTTTCAATGTCCAATTTTCGGTTCGTGCCGTGATAGATTTGAGCTTGCAAACTCGGCGCAAATTTTTGAATTTCTTTTTGCCAGTTGCCCAAAAGCGTAGTCGGTACTACCATCAGGGCTTTTTTCTTGGCTAGTTCGCCTTCTTCTTTCAGTTTTAAGAGGAAAGTAATTACTTGCAGAGTTTTGCCCAAGCCCATATCATCGGCTAACAAAGAACCAAAGCCCAATTGGGCATTTTTATACAACCATTCATAACCCCTTGATTGATAAGGTCTTAGCTGGGCATTTAAGCCTTGGGGCAAAGTAACTTTTTCGTTTTCGAGCAAGGAATTAATCAATTCACGGGCTTTTTGGTCAAGCTCTACTTTCAAGCCTTCGTAGTCTTCGGCAAGTCCGGCTTTGAGTAGGTCGGCGGGGCTGTTGAGGGGCGGTTTTTCGAGTTTTTTTAAGAGGCTTTCTACTTCTTTTTGGTCAAAATACACGTATTGGTCATTGATTTTAACCAAACCTTTCAAACCTTTGGCTATTTTTTGAAATTCTTGGGCAGAAATCATATCCTCGCCCATTGCCACTTGCCAATCAAAACTCAATAAATTATCCAAATTGACAAAACTGCGATTTGCGCCTGAACTGCCCTTGGTTTTGAGCCTTGCCGATACTTGCGGGCGAGCGAGGCGTTGCAGACTTTTGGGTAATAACACATTGATTCCCAGTAACTTAAGTGCCGGTAGGGTTTCAAATAAAATCTTGACTAAATCATTAGCATCCACCCAAATTTTTTTCTCGCCTTTGGATTGAATGATTTTTTGGGCTTCGGGTAAATATTGACTGAGCAAAGAAAAATCTTGCAAAATCTCCAAGCGCAGGCGGTCAAATTGTTTTTTGCTAAACAAATCTTTCAAAGGAATATAAGGCTCAATTTCCGATACCTTGTTTTCCAACCAAAAATCCAAAATAAAATCGCCCTGCGACTCGCGCTCCTCAATTTTGAGCAAAGGCACATAATCTTTGTGGGCTAAATAATATTTTTGTAGCCATTGTTGGATAGAATGCGGGCGTTCTTTGTCTTCAAATTTGTCGGTGTTGAGCAGGGTGTTTTTGAAAAAAGCCCGCCCGATGGCATCTGCTAAGTCGCTTTGGGCATATTGACCTACCAATTCATTCAAAAACAAACTCAACAGCGACTTTGCCTGCTCATCAGTACTTAAAACAAAATTTTCTTTGCGATTAAAAACCACCAAAGTTTTGGGAGGCAATATTTCTTTGAATAAATCAAAAGCTTGAGCTACTTCTTTAATCAACAAAGCCGGAAGCCAACGAACAATATGCTTATCTGGCTGTAATTCAAGCACTTGCGGAACAATCGCCCCGCGCGTAGCCAAAAAATTTGCCATCTGAAAAGCTACAAAACAAGCCACCACCGAAGGCGGATAATTGAGCAATTGGGCAAAAGGAATTAACTGCAAATTTTGGATTAAATCCTGAATATTTTGCTTGGTATCGAGGGTTTCGGCAGTTTTACCAACTAATAAACGGGTATAGCGATATTTGAAATTTTCGTCGACAAAAATGCGAATATTGTCAATCTCAGGGCGGATTTTACTGTTTTTTAAAGGCAGTTCCGGCGCAAGATTTTTTGTAAGATTTTTGCTGAGGTTTTGCAGAGCCTTCTCCAAAATCAGTTTAAAATCTTTTTGGGGATAAAAAACCGGCGAATTATCGACCAGTTTCAAAAGCGTTTCGCGGGCGGGTTGAATGGGCGAAAAGTCAATTTTTTCGTAAATTTCGGGCGAAAATTCATATTTTTTGGCGGGTAATTCTTTCAAAAGCAAGTCCGAAAGTTTGGGCGTGGCTGATTTGATTTGCCCCGATTCGGCAAAACCGCGTTTTTGCAATTCGGCAATAATATCTAAGCCTTTGGTCTGAAAAATCAAGAAAGGATTTTTGTCAATTTCATTGGCGGTGATATACAAAACCGCCGCTAAATGCTTGCAAGGCACAGCCCAGTCGGGGCAAGAGCATTTGGCACGCAAATCTTGCCAGTTTTTGGGAAAAATTTTGATTTGATTGCTTGCCAATTCATCAAACAAATCTTCGGGCAAATCTCGGCTCAATAATTTGGACAAATAAAAAGGATTTTCACTCACCAAATTGATGATTAAATCTTTTTCCTCTTTGCTAAACTTCTGAAAATCAATCACTTGCTTATAAGGTCGCGGTTGTGAGCCTTTGACTTTGGCGTTTATTTGATTACCTTCAATCAAGATTTCTTTCACCGAGCCGTTGTTGGCGTAGGTGCGCCCACGCGGGAGGCGGTTGCTGTCATCAATGTTTTGAAGTGATTGAAGCCATTTTTTGCCCCACCAAGTATTGCCGTAAGTAGTAGCCATAATGCAAATATGTGAATAAATTGATATGCTAAAGTGCTGATTATTAGTGATAAATAAAAGAATTGGAGTAGTAGATTCCAAAACGAAATGTAATTTTCTTCGTTTTCAGCCAACTGGAGCAATGAATGATTTGGAGGTGTTTTAAAAAGTATGATGACTTAAAGCATTGATAGTCAATTAGTTGCGAATATTTCTTGGAGTTTAATTTAATTTACTATTTTTTTAAAATGTTTGAAAATTACTTGACTAGAATATACCAAGCCCA
>JALONJ010000012.1 GCA_025455045.1 Microscillaceae bacterium
TTGATTTGTACAAATCAACCGGCTTTTTGGCTATTTCAAAAAAAATTCAAATCTATAATTCTTTTACTTCGTTTTCCATAATAAATCTTACTTGTCCGTTTTCAGCCACTTCAAAACGTTTGCCGATAATGTTGTAACTCACGGCATCATACATTGGCGCAATGATTTCTTTGCCTTTTTCATTGACAAAACCAAATTTGCCTTTGATTTCTACTTTGGCAATCCCCCGCGAAAAACCATATACCTTGTCGTATTTGGGTGCAACTACTTCTTTGCCTTCTTTATTGACAAAACCATATTTATTATTCAATTTTATTTTGGCAACCTCACCCACAAAAGGGGTAATGTCATCATATTGAATAGGAACAATCTCTTTACCTGATTGGTCAATACAACCAAATTTACCACTTTTGCTTACTTGGGCTATGCCATCAATGTATTGCGCCTGCGAGTCGTATTTGCTTCCACAAGCCGACAAGTATAGCAAGGTTACCAGACATAGCATAGTAGAGTATAGTTGTGTGGGGGTGTTTTTTTGCCAATTCATACAATAAATATTAAGGATTTTTGAAAACTCGAGTTTACTACTAATTTTTGGATTTAACAATTATGCAATATTACGCAAAGCCTTTAAAAACAGTTGTTGGGTGTAGGTAAATTTGTATTTTATTGATTTAATGTCTTTTCCCCTCTTAAACTTACATTCCTAAGATTATGTTTGTTTTTGGCTAAATAAAACTTGAAATAATCATACTTTATCAGCCATAGTTCATAAACGCTGGTTGCTAGATTTGCTATCTGCAAAAGACTGAGGGCTTTTCAAAATACTCCATTCTTACAACTTGCAGGCGGGCTTATCTAAAATATAAACCATTGATTATCAATAACTTACAAAAACATTGAGAGGCAAAAATTGTTAATTCATTGATTTTCAATTTTTTATTAAGTAATTTGCTTTCGCAAAAATGAATAGGTTTGATTTTTGATTTATAAAAATATAATTGCTAAGTTTTTTATAACTACTTGATAATCAATTAGTTACGTAATAATTGCAGTTCTAGCACGTAAGTTTTGGGAGTTTGAACAATCATTGGGCTTCGTTTTTCAGATATGTAAATAGGCTCAATTCTCAATACCTACTCTTCCTGAAAATTACATTTAATAAACTTTTATTTTTCTAAACTTTTTGAATTGGTAGATTAAATCGGCTATCGGTCAAACTCAAGCAAAACTATGCAACAATCGTTGAAGTATAGGCTTACTTCTAATTACTTATTGGCTTTGGGGCTCATTGCCTTGCTCACAGTAGTAAGCTACTTGATTGTGCGCTCGTCTTTGGTTGCCAAACGTGCCGATGCGCGAGTCATTAGTGTTGCCGGACGACAGAGTACCCTCGGGCAAAAAATTATTCGCACTGCCTTAGTTTTGGAACACAAAGAGCGCAACGAGGACTTTGGCGGCGATTTAATCAATTTGAAACAAACTTTTGAAGAATGGGCAAAAAACCATCAGGCATTGCAAGCCGGTAATGTGGATTTGGGGCTGCCCGGCAAAAATAGCCCCGAAGTACAAGCCTTGTTTAAAAAAGTAAATCCGCATTTTGAATCTATCCAAAAAGCCACCCAAATCATCATTGCCCTGCACCCGCAACACGATGAGCCGACTTATGCCACCCTCAAAATAGCTGTTGATACCCTTCTGCGGCACGAAAACTATTATTTGCGGGGAATGAAAGACATCTCGGCTCGTTATGACCGCGAAGCCAACCAACGCCTGCGAGCTACCCAAAATTGGCAATTTGGGTTTATGATTTTGACTTTGACTGCCATTGTTTTACAAATCATTTTTATTTTTCGCCCGGTAGTCCGCCGCACCATCATCTACTTGGATCAAATCCTTGAAAGCAAAGCCGCACTTGAAAAACTCAATGCCAGCCTCAAAATTTCGGAAGAAAGTAATCGCCAAAAAGCCGAAGAACTGAGAGCCTCCGAAGAAGAAATCCGGCAAAATATGGAAGAACTTGCCGCTATCAACGAAAACTTGGTGCGCAGTACCGAAGAACTGCGCCAAAAAAATGATATTTTGAAAGAAGCGGCACAAATGATGGACTTGAAAAACAAAGAAATCAAACGCAACCGCGACCAACTTTTTGAAGCCAGCCGCCTACTCGAAGCCAAAAACGAAAGCATTACCAACAGTATTCGTTATGCCCGCCGCATCCAAGAAGCCATTATCCCCGAACCACCCGAAGTAATTAGCCATTTCAAAGATGCTTTTATTTTTTATCAACCGCGCGATATTGTAAGTGGTGATTTTTATTGGTTTTCAGACCGCCACCACAAGAAAGTGGTCATTGCTGCCGACTGTACCGGTCACGGTGTACCCGGGGCTTTGATGACTATGATGGGCAATTCGCTCATCAATGAAATTGTAAATGAAAAAGGGATTACCAATCCTTCGGAAATTTTGAGTGAATTGGACAAAAAAATTGTGCAAACCCTCCAGCGTACCAGCGATGCCGACAAAAAACCGATTCACGATGGGATGGATGTGGCAGTTTTGACCATTGATTCCGAAAAACTGGAAATTGAATTTGCCGCCGCCCACAACCCGCTGTACTATATGCAAGATGGTGAAATGTTGCAAATCAAGGGTTCAAAGTTTCCGGTAGGCAGTTCCCAATATGGCGAAAAAGCCTTTGATTACAACCTAGTCAAAGCCAAAGAAGGTGATGTGTTTTATATTTTTACTGATGGCTTTCAAGACCAATATAGCCAAGAATCGCAACGCAAATATATGAGTAAGCGATTTCGAAGTTTTTTGTTGCTCATCAGCCACTTACCGATGGAAGAACAAAGACAAAAACTGATTGAGGAATTTCATTTTTGGAAAAGTGATTCGCCCCAAACTGATGATATTTTGGTGATTGGGATTAAATTTTAGACCAATTGAAACCATTGTATATTTTTAGAAATCGTTATGTTTTTTTTGAAAATAATTAAAATGATTCTTGTAGCGCAAAAAAGTAGAACGTTTATATTTTTAATTAATATACTGATTATCAATGACTTGCAAAATAATCTTTAAGATTTTGGAAACTATCAAGATTAATTTAGAAAATTAAAAATTGTGTTTTTTTAATATCCGCCAATATTTTATGTGAATGAATCAAGGTATGAATGAACCTAGCCTTGTCCAACGCCATACCGAGTTAAGTGCCAATGTGGTGGCATTTTGCCGTTATTTGCGCCAACATCAATTTGCGGTGGGGGTTGGCGAAGCTCAAGATGTATTGCAAGCTCTTCAATGGATTGATTGGGCAAATCCGGCGCATTTTCAAGCGGTACTAAAAGCTATCTTGGTCAAAAACCTGCGCCAACAAAGCCAATTTGATGAGTTGTTCTCGAGTTATTGGCAAGAGTTGGACAAAGCCGTCGATGCCAAAATCAAAGACCAAGCCCAAAGCCCGCCCGTCAAAAACAAAAATCAGATCACCTTACAAGCCCTCAAAAACTGGCTCAAGGGCAATCAAAACAATGAAGATTTGGATTTAGCCACCTACAGCCCGGTCGAGGCTTGGGGCAAAAAAGATTTTGCCCTGTTCAACGCCACCGAAATAGAAGAATTTAAAAAATGGGTACAACTCTTTGCCCAAGTACTCACCCAAAGACGGCATCGGCGTTGGCAAAAAAGCCCATATCAGTCCAAACTCGATATTCGGCAAACTTTCCGCGAGTGTATGCGAAAAGGCGGAGAAATCACCCGTTTGCATTTCAAACAAAAACAAGTCCACCCCCCTAAATTGCTGATTTTGTGCGATATAAGCCGGTCAATGGATTTATACAGTCGCTTTTTTTTGCAATTTATGTATGCTTTTCAAAATTATTATCGCCGAATTGATACGTTTGTATTCAGCACCCATTTACAAAAAATCAGCGATGAACTCCAACGCCAAAGCATCGCGCAGGTACTCCAAGAAATTGGCGAAAAAGTAAGTCAATGGTCAAGTGGCACCCAAATCGGGCTTAGTTTGACACAATACTGGCAAGACTACGGCAAACGCACTTTGGACAAACAAACTACCGTAGTAATAGTAAGTGACGGCTGGGACAATGGCGATGCGCAATTGATCAGCAATAGCCTACAGAAAATCAGCCAAAAATCTGCTCAAATGATATGGCTCAACCCTTTATTGGGCAATCCCGCCTACGAACCGGCTACTCAAGGAATGAAAGCCGCTTTGCCTTTTATCGATGTTTTTGCCCCTATCTATAATATCGACAGCCTCGTTGCCTTGATTCATCGCTTGCGCTAACAAACCCTTTGATAATCAAGGACATAGCTTTTGTATAAGTTTTATGGCTAAAAGTTGAAAAATAAATTTACACAAAAACTTGAATCACTGCTAAGATTTAGCTAATTTCGGCTTTCTGTTTTACTAAATAATAAAATATGTTTTTACAATCTATTTGGGAACTGGTCTCGAGGGCTGTGGCAGGCTATCGGGGCGAGTCGGCATCGATTGGCAGATTGGTGTCTTCCCCACACAACTGGACGGGGGCGAGTCCACCCCGCGAAAGATTTTACCTCAGTACCGATGAGCTTAAAATGGTAGGTCTGGCTTTGAATCATTACAAACAGCGACTTAGAAGCCAAAAAGAATGGGAAAAAGTAGAAAAAATCGCCGATTTGGACAATCGGTTGTTCAACTTTCTTACTTTTTTGGAAAGCAAAACTTTGGAAAAACCGCAAATTTCTGAAGTAGCCTAAATGGATCAAGAAACCTCACCAAGTTTGGTGAGGTTTTTTTTATGTGCTGTAGCGCGTAGTCGATTGAATAGAGAAGTTTAGCCCCCCCCACCTACAATTGTCTGCAAACCCTCTAATCAAAATGTAAGTATTTGATTTTCAGGCACTTATTACAAAATTTTGAATCCATTTTCAAAGCAATTCCGATTGTAGAAGTTTTAAATGAATATTAAAAAAATTTCAACATTTTAATAAATTTGTAAAATCAAATGAAGTACTATGGGCTATAGCAATTATAAAAAACTACGACAAGTAACCCAAAAATTTGGTTTAAAATCGGAATTGGCAGATTTATTCAATACTTTCAACCTAGTTGAACCAAGTGCTTGGCTGAGTGAAGCCTTGAAAAGAGCCGAGAGAATGCCCCTTACCAATGAAAAGAATAAATCTGAAAGGTTGGTCTCACCTATTTTATTGGAGGTAGTATTGGCTTTTCAAGATAAGGTTACTTTATTTTCGGGAGAAGAAATCAATATTTCCGCCCAAGATGATTTGGCTGGTTCTTGTGATTTTTTTATCACTTTACAAAAGCCTTCCATTATTTTTGAAACGCCTATTATTTCTCTTGCCGAAGCCAAAGATGAAGATTTGGAGTGGGGAATCGCCCAATGCGCCGCCCAAATGTACGGCGCAGATTTGTATAATAAGCAAGATGGAAAAAATATAGCAATTTTGTATGGCTGTGCTACTACAGGTGTAGAGTGGCGATTTATGCGTCTAGAGAACCAAATTTTCTACATAAACCGCCATTCTTTGACCGATTTAACCCAAATTTTGGGCGTGTGGCATTGGATAATACAATTTTATTTGGATAATTATTCTCAACAATAAAAATCTTAGGAATGAATAGTGAATAATGTAAAATAAATAATTTTGTAATTGCCTGAAAATCCACCAGAGGCGGACACAGTCAGGTAATTAAATAATTCCTAATTCTCAATTATTAATTCCTAATTCCTAAGTGCCTGATTATCAAGAGGTAGCAAGTTTAACACTCACCAACAAAAAAGTCGCTCTCCTGAGCGACTTTGGTTTTATTCAGCTTCTTTTTTATTGAATTTTTCCGATGATTGATGCGCGTTTTGGGCTTTGATTTCCTCTTTTTCGTGCTTGTCATACGCCTCAATGATGTGGCGTACAAGGCGGTGGCGCACTACATCTTTGGCATCGAGGTTTACAAAACCAATACCGGCAATCCCTTGCAAAATTCGTACACACTCTGCCAAGCCGGATTTCTGCTTGCGCGGCAAATCCACCTGCGTAGGGTCGCCGGTGAGTATTACTTTGGAGTTGGGCCCCATCCGCGTCAAAAACATCTTGATTTGCATAGGTGTTGTATTTTGGGCTTCATCTAAGAGAATAAAGGCGTTGTTGAGGGTGCGCCCGCGCATATACGCCAGAGGGGCAATCTCAATAATTCGATTCTCGAGATAATACTTCAGCTTTTCGGCTGGCACCATATCATCAAGGGCATCATAAATCGGGCGCAAATAAGGATCAACTTTTTCTTTCATATCACCGGGCAAAAAACCCAAGTTTTCGCCGGCTTCTACCGCCGGACGGGTGATGATGATTTTGCGCACTTCTTTGTTTTTCAAAGCCTTGACCGCAATAGCTACCGAGATATAGGTCTTGCCGGTACCCGCCGGCCCCAATGCAAACACCAAATCGTGTTCTTGGGCAACTTTGACCAGTTCCATCTGATTGGCGGTTTTGGGCTTGATGGCTGTGCCTTTGGTACCATAGACCAATACATCTAAGTCGTTGGGATCTTCATCGGCGTAGCTGATTTCAATTCCGTCTTTCAAATAAGTATTGACATTGTCTTGGGTGATTTTGCCAAACTTATGATAATGGAGAAGGAGGGAATTGATGATTTCATTGATTTTGATAATTTCGGGAGTAGAGCCTTGAATACGTAGCTCATTGCCGCGCGACACTATTTTGCTGCGGGGAAAGGCGGCGGCTACCTCTTTGATGTTGTTGTTTTCTACTCCTAGAAAATCAACCAAAGAAACATTGTCTAGTTGAATAATTTTTTCTACCAAATGATTAAAAGTTTAGTTTAAATAATTTTTTTGAAAAGGTAGGTAATCTCAGCCAAAAAATCAATTTTATTCGACCAAAAATATGTTACTTTTTGATGAATTTTTTTGTGAAATTGGGCGAGAAATATGAGTTTAGAATGGTCAAATTCCTGCAACTATCTAATTATCAGTTAGTTATGTTATAAATACAATTTTACTACCCCAAAATCGAACCCGCCAAAGATTGTTACTTGGATAACGCATTTTGCGACAAAATTATTCATTTTGTATCAAAAAATTAAAATTTTGTTTTGCGACTTCGAGTTCTGGGTTTCGAGTTTCTAGTTTTTAAGCTAATTCCTTGCAAATCAAGCGAAGGAATGAATAGTGTAGAGCGGATAATTTTTTAATTACTTGAAAATCAATGCGTTATCAAAAAATATTGTACGCATTATTTTGTTTTTGTTAGGAAATGACTATTTGTAAGAAAAAATCCGAAATCCAAAATCATAAAATCCGAAATTTCGCAAATTTGAAAATTCAAAAATCTGAAGATTCTTCAAAGCCAACCTTTTCGTTTGAACCAAAAATAAATTCCTACTGCAATTACCAACATTGCCGACCACGTAAGCCCATAGCCAAAGGGCGATTTAAGCTCGGGCATATATTCAAAGTTCATTCCATACACCCCCGCAATAAAGGTAAGCGGTAAGAAAAAAGCCGAAAACAAGGTCAATACTTGCATAATTTCGTTGGTGCGTTGCGAAGAAAGTGAAAAATAGACATTGATAAGGTAGCCGGTATTGCCCAAAATGGTTTTATACAAGTTCTCGAGGCGCAGGTGCATATCCTGCACATCGCGCAAGTAGGTACGCTTGGGCAAAAATCGCGCAGCACTGGTCAAAATATCGCGGTAGAGAATAAGCAAGCGTTCCATCGTATCCGATTTTTTTTTGATAAAATATATCTCCGGCAAAACCGGCGGAATAGTTTTATCAAAAAATATCTTGTTCTCAATTTGATTCAACTCATCAATGAGCATATTGGCGGGTTTTTCATAGCTCCACAAAGCAAACTCGATAAGTTTGACCAATATTTCTTCCGAAAAGAGGTGTTTTTCGCGTCCGGCAAAAAACTTTTTCAAATCTTCGGTCAGAGGAATCACCGAGCGTTGTACAGTAATGATAAAATCGGGTGTGTGAAAAAGCGCGATTTTACGGGTCAGTTGTTGGATAGTAGTGGCTTTGTAATCACAGTCCACATCATACACCCTAAAAATCATAAAATTGATGCCTTCCAGTTCTTCAAACTTGGGCAAGTGGTTGGGTTCGAGGCAATCTTGCAAAGAAGCCGCCGGAAGTTTATATTTTTCGGCTAAAAAATCCATTTCTTCCTGAGTAGGGTTGATGACCTCGAGCCAGTCCAGCCCATTTTGATTGCCTTCAATAATTTTGTGTATCATTGTACTAAAATTAGTAAACTTGCTGATAATCAATGTATTAGAAAAAATAAGCTCACTAGCTCACTATCCTGATTCAAATAAAAGATTTATCTGTGAGAATTTCAAGTTTGCCAATTCAATACTTGATTAAAATTTTGTTCCTTGGGCAATGATTTTGAATGTTGTTGAAAAACTCAAGTTTGGGGGAGGGTGCATTTCAAATTTACGTTTTAAGACCTCACCCCTGCCCTCTCCTCTGAGGGAGGGAATCTAAGGAATAAATTTGAAATGCACCCTTGGGGGATTAAACTTATTGGCTTACTAATCATTCAATCTCCAATTCAACAATTCAGCCAATCTCAAAGCGAAAGGTTTGCTCCACAGGTTCTCGCGTGGGGGTATTGTATAATCTTTCGGTAAATTCCACTCGGTTTTGCCAGTCGACCAGCACTACTGCCGTAGAGCAAGTGCCATAATCAGGGCTTTGGATAAACATAGGCGACAACATTCGCTCTTTTTCAAGGCTTAAGCCGGTCTGTTGGACTTGCGAATCGGGCGGAATCACCGAATCGTGCATCAGAGTCAAGAGTTCGCCTGCCGAAACTTGGTTTTGGGCTAGGGCTTGAGCTAGTTTAGTTTTGACTTGTTGTACTTTATACCATTCGGTATCGAGCAAATGATTGCTCAAGCCATACAAACCTTGAGTCAGTTTGCGGATTTGATTTTGATAGTTGGAAAAATAATACAATTCGTTTGCCGATAAATTGCCGGTCAATAAATTGTAGCCATTGTAAGTTGCCGCACGTGGGGCAATGTTTTGCAAATAAGTTGGCAAAGTATGGAACTGAAGCAAAAAATCAGCCGTCAGATAACCGCGCGAAGGGGCTTGGGTTTTGAGGTTTGCTAAATCTCGATAATTGGTCAGGGCGGCAAACTTCCCATTTTGATGTATGCCCAACCAAGTGCCTCCGGCTTCGAGGTCTTTACCGGCGAGTAGATGGGAGTCTTCTTGCCAAAAGTGCGCCGATTGCGTCTTGCGCGCATAAAACTCGTCGCGGTTGGCTACTACTATGAGTTTATATTTGGGGTGATTTTGCCAATTAAATGCGATTAAACACACTTGTTTTTAATTTTTTGTGAATATTAAAAAAAAATGAAATTGTCTATTGGGCTGTTAGGTTTCTAATTTGGCAATTTTTGCTCTCACACATCGCCAAACGCGCCTTTTTTATCAATAAGTACTTCTAGATATTTGGTCTATGGGGTGCATTTCAAATTTGTATAAACGTAAATTACTGATAATCAGCCGTTTAAATCTTCTAAGGTTTTAAAAACCTTAGAAGATTTGTCTAAACAAATTTCAAAAAAGATATTGACTTACAAAATCTCGTGAAGTTTCCGGTTTCGAGTTTCTAAGCCCCAGCCCCGCCGGAGGCGGAGGCTCTAGGCTAAGTAATTGAAAATCAAGCAATTAACTAAAAACTTGGAATCTTTACCCATATTCAGGAAATGCCGGCTTTATTCTAAGCCTAAACTCACACCGCGCGCAGGCTAGACAGCCTGCGTTACAATTTTCCTGAAAAGTGGTAAAAAATCAAAATTTATGAGTTTTATAAATGATTGATAATCCGCCAGAGGCGGACAAGTTCCGCCAGAGACGGAATATGGTCAATGAGTTATAAAATATACTTAGCCTCACTCCACACTCCTAATTTCCCCACTAACTATTGGCTTTTTTGTGGTCAGCCAAAAACTTCTCGAGACCAATATCAGTCAAAGGATGTTTGAGCAAAGCCATAATCGCACTCAGAGGGCAAGTAGCCACATCAGCCCCTAGTTCGGCACATTTTACAATATGAACCGGATGGCGAATAGATGCTGCCAAAACCTCCGTTTCGAAGCCATAATTGCTATAAATATCCACAATTTGTTCTATCAATTGCAAGCCATCAACACTCACATCATCTAAGCGACCGATAAAAGGCGACACATACGAAGCCCCCGCCTTAGCTGCCAACAAAGCCTGCCCGGGTGAAAATATCAAAGTGCAATTGGTACGAATACCTTTGTCATAAAAATATTTGATGGCTTTAATCCCGTCTTTAATCATTGGAACTTTGACGACTATATTGGGGTGAATTTCGGCAAGTTCTTCGCCTTCGCGGACAATATTTTCAAAGTCGGTCGCTATTACTTCGGCACTTACATCGCCATCTACAATTTCACAAATAGCCCGATAATGCCGAAAAACATTGTCTTTGCCACTAATACCTTCTTTTGCCATCAACGAAGGGTTGGTCGTAACGCCGTCCAACACACCTAAGTCGTTTGCCTCTCGAATTTCATTCAAATTGGCAGTATCAATAAAAAATTTCATTGCTTTAAAATTAAATTTAAAATTATTTTATCTAAATGCTTGAATATAAATAACTGATAATCAAGTGATTAAATCTTTATTCTGATTTGATATTTCTATTCATCGAAGATTTGTTGCAAAATTAAGCCTTAGCCACGAATAATTGATACCTTACTCGATATTGATACCAAAATTTATCACATAAATGCATAAATACTGTTTGTAGGGTTTCTGATCCTATGAGTCAACTCTTTACAGATTTTTTTAGGAATTATGGTTTTAAAGGGCTCGTAAATAATACTACTATACAAAATATGTATTCACGCAAAGACACTAAGGCACAAAGTACTGATAATCAATAAATTGTGCCTTAGTGTCTTAGTGGCGAATTAAAAAATGTATAGTAGTATTCTCGTAAATAACAAGTCGGTCATTTTTTTTAGATAAACTATTGACTGCGTCTCGCCCTTAGCGGATAATCAGGGCTTTGAATTAGCACATCAGCCCATTTTAAAATTAACACTTGACTTATTCATTTAAAAAAATTCTAGGTGTAGGAATTACTAGGTAGGTTTCTTTTGTATGCCTTGTTTGGTTAATCAGTTTTTCATCACCAAAATCTTATCAATTCGATTGCCGTCCATATCAATTACTTCTAAGGTATAGCCCGAGTATTGAAACTTATCGCCCGTTCTGGGAATTTTTTGGAGATGATGCAAAATAAAACCGGCAAGGGTATGAAATTTAATCTCTTCAATTTTTTCGGGATATTCCAATTCAAAAAATTTCAAAAATTCATAAAATGGAATAGCCGCATCAATCAACCAAGATTTTTCATCACGTTGGATAATTTCCTGATTTTCTATATTTAATCTATTGTCATCTTGTACCAATGCCTCCAAAATATCATTCATTGTTACCAAACCTTGCAATAAGCCGTACTCATCGCGCACACAAGCGTAGTGGATTTTGGTCTTTTTGAATTCCTCGAGTAGTTTGTAAACCGACATACTTTCGGGAACAAATAAGATTGGTCGCAGATTTTTGCCAAAAACTCGATTATCTAAAGCTTCATTGGAGTCAAATACATCTTTTAGGTGAATGATTCCCAGTACATTATCAATATTTTCTTGACAAATGGGGTAGGCACTATGCTTATTTTCCCGAATTTTGTTTTGATTGACAATAAAATCATCTTCCAAATTGACCCAAACAATGTCTTTTCGTGGCACCATCAAGGAGATAACCCTAATATCTCCCAAGAAGAATACCCTTTCCATTATTTGCTGTTCTACCGGTTGTACTTCGCCCGATTTAGTGCCTTCGTGAATGATGGCTTTGATTTCTTCTTCGGTAATTTTGTCTTCATCGGTTTCTTTTACTCCCATCATTTTGAGCAATAAAGTAGTGGAAGCCGACAGTAAAAAAATAAAGGGATATGCCAAGCGTGAAAGCGACTGCATAGCCATAGCCGTGCGTTTGGCTATGCCCTCAGCATTGTTTAGCCCCAAGCGTTTGGGAACTAACTCTCCTAATACCAAAGAGAAATAAGTAATGAAAAAAACCACCACAAATACTGCCAAAACGTGACTATAAGGCTTGGTAGCAGCAAATTGATTGAAAAAAACCGTAATATCATCGGTGATTTGCGCCCCGCTAAACACCCCAGTCAAAATCCCAATCAAGGTAATACCGATTTGCACAGTTGATAAAAACTCATTGGGCGAGTCGGCAAGTTTGAGGGCGGTTTGGGCTTTTCTATCCCCTTTTTCGGCATCACTTTCCAATTTAAAACGCCGCGCCGAAAGAATGGCAATTTCGGACATCGAGAATATACCATTCAAAAGGATTAAACCCAAAATAATTAAGATTTCGATAAGCATAAAAATATTTTATAAAGTGTTGATAATCAGGTATTTATGATTTACCACCAAATTGATAGCAAAGCTAGGCTCAAAATTAAGATTAAAATAATAAATCTAATCCAAAAACCATCAGAGGTAGTATAGGGGGTGTTTTTTTTCATAATTGTAAAATTTAATTTTATATAAAATTCTAGTAATCAGGTAATTACGATAGACGGTTATCCAAAACCATTGCGACTTTCTTAGGTTTACTGCCAGCCCCCACCCAATGCCTTATAAATTTTGACTCTTGATAAAAATTGATTCTTTTTGGTAAATATCAATTCCATTTTGGCTTGTAGCGCATTTTGTTGAGTTATTAAAATTTCCAAATAATTGGCTCTACCCGTGCGAAAAAGTTCCAAAGAAGTGTTGATACTTTCATTCAAAAGTGCTACTTCTTGGGTTTTTAAATCATAAATTTGTTTAAGATTGTTGATTCTAAACAACTCATTGTAAACTTCGGTATAAGCCGTCAAAATTGTTTTTTGGTAATTGTATAGGGCTTCCAATTGATTGGCTTTGGTCAAATTAAAATTAGCTTTGAGCGCACTGCGATTGAGCAAAGGGGCAGTTAATCCGCCCAAAATTCCATAGGCAATTGACTCTGGACTTTGCAGCAAAAACTTAGGCTGAAAGGCTTGAAAACCACCATAGCCCGTAATCATTAAGGAGGGATAGAAAGCCAAGCGCGCCACTTGAGCATCGGCTTTAGCGGCTATTAGTTCAAACTCAGCTTGGCGAATATCGGGGCGATTTTTTAGCAAATTGGCGGGAATACCAGCTTGAATAGCTCTCGGCAAAGTATTGTTAAAAAAAGTAGAATCTCGAGCTATATTTTGTGGGTAATTGGCTGATAATGAATTGATTATGTTTTGAGTTTCTATAATTGCCTGTACGGTTTCCAAGCGAATTCCTTTGAGCCTAAGCAATTGATTTTCAAACTGTTGGACCGCTAGAGAGTTAGCCAAAGCTGCTTCTTTTTGAACTTTTACGATCTCCAAAGCATTTTCTTGCAATTGAATAGTCTCGTCAATGATTTTGAGGCTGTTGTCTAATGCCAACAATTCATAATAAGCCAAAGCTATGTCAGCAATCAAATGGGTGATTATCAGATTTTTACCTTCTTGACTTGCCAAAAAACGGGCAAAAGCGGCTCGTTTTTGGGTCTTCAATCTACCCCAAATATCGGCTTCCCAAGCCGTTTGTAAACCGATAAAATAATCAGGCAGGTGAATAGGTACAATTTGATTGGGTCTAATATCAGTGGTAATATTACCGGCTCCGTCCATCGTGTATAACCCAAATTTCCGCAAGGAAGCCGTAAACGAAGCATTTACAATCGGTTTTAATAAACCTTTGGTAAACAACACATTGCTTTGGGCGGCTTCGATTCTTTGTTGGGCAATCAACACGTCCCAATTTTGTTTGAGGGCATTTTCAATCAATTGATTTAAGTTGGGATCCGCAAAATACGCTCGCCAATTGATACTTGCCGAATTAAGCGTGTCGCTATTAGCCAAGAAGTTATTGGGTAGTTTTTCGGGGGAATAGTCGGGCAATTTTTCCAAAGGTTTACAAGCCCAAAAACTCAAATTGAGGACAAAAAAAACAAATATTAAAAAGTTTAATGATTTCATTTTTTATTTAAAATTAAAAAACACATAACTAATTGATTATCAATTACTTATGAAATATTATTAAAACTAGCTTTTTGACTATAAGGAAATTGCTGCTCATTTTATTTATTAAACCTCCTCGGTCAAGGGTATTTCTAATTTCTTTTTGGTTGTATTGGCTGATTGTCTTATTTGGGCAAAAATGACATACAAACCCGGAATGATAATCACGCCAAAAATAGTTCCGATTAACATCCCGCCCGCCGAAGCCGCCCCAATCGTGCGATTGCCTACCGCACCTGCTCCCGAGGCAAACACCAAAGGAATCAACCCGGCTACAAAAGCAAAGGAAGTCATCAAAATAGGTCGTAAACGCTCTTTGGCACCTTCCATTGCCGCCACAAGGGGAGTTTTGCCTTCCCTCTGACGAATAGAAGCAAATTCGACTATCAAAATGGCATTTTTGCCTAGTAAGCCAATGAGCATAATCATCGCAATTTGGGCATAGATATTATTTTCCAAGCCCATCAGCCATAAAAAAAGAAAAGCCCCAAAAATACCCGTAGGCAAAGATAAAATAACCGGCAAGGGCATTAAAAAACTCTCGTATTGCGCCGAAAGCAACAAATACACAAAAACCAAACATATTATAAAAATATACAATGCTTCATTTCCGGCTGATACTTCATCTCGGCTAATGCCCGCCCAATCAATATCAAATCCTTTGGGCAGTTTGGTTTGGGCTACTTCTTGAATGGCTTGAATGGCACTACCACTACTGTAGCCCGAACTAGCTTCGCCATTCAACTCCGCCGAAGGATACATATTATAGCGGGTAATTTGCTCCAAGCCATAAATTTTTTCCAAACGCAAAAAAGCCGATAAAGGTACCATTTCACCGTTTTCATTTTTGACATACATTTTCAAAATATCTTCGGGTTTGGCTCGGTATTCGGGAAGGGCTTGTACCATTACTTTATACATTTGCCCAAATCGAATAAAATTGGTGGCATACTCACTTCCAATCAAGGTTTGCAGGGTTTGCATTGCCTCTTCTACCGAAACTCCTTTTTGGGCGGCTCGGTCATTATCAATATGCAACATATATTGCGGAAAACTGGCATCAAAAATTGTAAAAGCATTCTCAATTTCCGGTCGGGCTACCAAATCTTGAATAAATTGTTGCGTTATGGCTTCCATCTTTTTGTAATCGCCAGAGCCGGTTTTGTCCAATAATCGTAGTTCGAAGCCACTGGCATTGCCATAACCCGGCACAGCCGGGGGCGGAAAGAACTCAATTTTAGCATCTTTGATATATTTAGTTTTTTCGCTTAATATTTCAATGACTTCCTCGAGTGTCTCTTCGCGCTTTTCCCATTCTTTCAAATTAATCAGACAAGTGCCATACGTTGCGCCGGTTCCGTCAGATAACACATTGGTTCCGGCAAGGGTAGAAACTGATTCAATGGATTTAATTCCTTGACAAACTTTTTGAATTTCGTTTACTACTGATTTAGTACGCTCCAGAGTTGCTCCCGAAGGCGTAGTGATGCTGGCATAAAACATTCCTTGGTCTTCGTTGGGGATAAAACCTACTGAGATGATTCTTCCTAACAAACCTGTACCCACACAAAAACCCAGCAAAATGAGGTAAGTAATGATGTTTCGAGAGGCAATTCTGCCAATTAAGTTTTGATAACGCTCGGCAAGGCGATTGTATTGATGGTTAAATCCAGCAAAAAATCGTTGAATAAGGTTTCTTTTGGGTGAGTGATGATGCGTGTTTTTCAATAACAAAGCACAAAGTGCCGGAGTAAGGGTAAGTGCCACTATCCCCGAAATCACGATTGAAACTGCCATTGTCAAGGAAAATTGGCGATAAAAAATACCTGAAGGACCAGACATAAACGCCACCGGCACAAATACCGCCGACATCACTAAAGTAATCGCTACGATAGCTCCACTAATTTCACGCATTGCTTTTTCGGTCGCTTTTTTTGCCCCCATTCCCGAATGTTCCATTTTGGCGTGTACAGCTTCTACTACCACAATTGCATTATCGACCACAATCCCAATAGCCAAAACCAAGGCAAATAGGGTAATTAGATTCAAGGAAAACCCCATTAATTGCATAAATAGAAATGTACCAATCAAAGAAACCGGAACAGCAATTGCCGGAATCAAGGTAGATCGAAAATCTTGTAAAAAGATAAAAACGACCAAAGAAACCAATAAAAAAGCCTCTATCAAAGTTTTGACAACCTCATAAACTGCCGCATCCAAAAAACGTGAAACATCATAACTCACTTCATAATCCATTCCTTGCAAAAAAGTTTTGGCTTTGATTTCTGCCATTCTGGTTTTCACGTTTTTAATAACTTCACTGGCATTAGAACCGGGCAATTGCTTAAGCATTATTGCGGCGGTAGGTTTACCATTAAATTTGGCTTCTACATCATAATAAGCCGTACCAAACTCGATATCAGCTATATCTTTAATCCGTAAAATATCGCCCTCGGCATTGGCTTTGATGGGAATATTGCCATATTGGTCGGGTGTATTGTATTTGCCGGTATATTTTAATACATATTGCAAACTCTGGTCGGTTTTATCGGAGTTTTCGCCTACTTTTCCGGGGGCGGCTTCCAAATTTTGTTTTTGCAAAGCCTCACTTACATCATTAGTTGAGATGTTATAAGCCAACATTTTGTCGGGCTTTAGCCACACTCGCATCGCATATTCCTTAGCTCCCAAAATATCGGCATAGCCTACACCTTTGATTCTTTTGAGTTCAGCCAATACATTGATATCCACGAAGTTGTACAAAAATTTTTCTTGCAAAGTAGTATCTTGGCTAAAAATATTTAAGTACATCAACATACTGTTTTCTTCTTTGGCGATTTTTACCCCATTGCGCGTAACCTCCACCGGAAGCTCACCCATCACTGCTGTAACCCGATTTTGCACATTGATAGCCGCTACATCGGGATTAGTGCCTACTTCAAAAATAATCTGCACAACCCCCACCCCGTCGTTTCCGGCATCCGAAGACATATATTTCATTCCCGGCACGCCATTGATGGCTCTTTCTAAGGGCACAATAGCGGCTTTGGTAACCGTTTCGGCATTAGCCCCGGTATATTCTACAGTTACATTTACTTCGGGAGGGGCAATACTCGGAAATTGCGTCATAGGTAATTGCAGCAATGACAATGAACCTAAAAGGGTGATTATCAAAGAAATAACAATAGACAAAATCGGTCTATGAATAAATTTAGCCGTCATAAATGATTATATTTATTGTTTTTACTTTTGAGCAATTGGTGAATTTATGCTTTTTGAGCCTTTATTTTCTGCCAAGATTTTATCTCCGGCTTTGACTCTTTGAATACCCTCATAAATGATTTTATCTTGTGGTGAAAGCCCCGATTCAACTACATAAAAATTAGGAATACTTTGTTTGACTTTAATTTTTCGCAACTGTGCTGTATTCTTGGCATCCAAAGCATAAACGTAAATATCTTCTTGAATCTCAAAAGTGGATTTATGCGGCACTAACAAAGCATTTTTCAAGGGCAGATTCACTCGCACTTTGCCACTCGCCCCGTGTTTAATCAATTGGTTGGGATTGGCAAATCGGGCGCGGAAAGCAATATTGCCGGTACTTCTATCTATCTCATTTTCAGCCGTTTCTATCACACCTTCTGCGCTGTGCAACTCATTATTGGCTAAAACCAACTGTACTTTTTGGGAATTATTCAACTTGCCTTGTTTGATAAAGTCAAAATATTCTTTTTCTGAAACTTTAAAATAGGCAAATACTTCTTGATTGTTAGAAATGCTCGTCAATAAATTACCTTCTTCGACCAGACTACCGGTTTTTAGGGGGTGGCGATTAATAGTTCCACTAAAAGGAGCTTTGACTTGGGTAAAAGCCAGATTAATTTGCGCGCTTGCAACTGCTGACTTTGCTTCCTCAATTCTGGCTTGAATTGCCTCCATTTTGGCATTAGCCATAGCTAATTCAGAAGCGGAAACTATGTTTTTATCGGCTAAAACTTTGGTATTATTGCGTTCTACTTCGGCAATTTTTAGTTCGGCAAGGGCATTTTTTAATTGGGCATTAGCTTTCAACAAATCTTCTCTAAATTCTTGAGCACTAAGGGTGAAAATTACTTGCCCGGTTTGGACCGAAGTTCCTTCATCCACGTGTATTTGTTCAATAAAACCTCTTACTCTTGAGCGAATCTCGACATTTTGTATCGAGTGAATTTCCGCTACATAATCTGCCACTATCAACGTATCTTTGGCAATTGGATTTATTATTTGGAATTTATCTTCAGTTTGGGCAATTTGGGACTTATTGGAAGAACAACTAAAACTCACTATTATTGGAAATGCTAATAAAGAGTAGCGTATGTAGTAAACCAAGAATATGTATTTCAATTTGGGTAAATAATTCATTTTTTTGGAAAATTTTTAGGATTATAAAACACAATAAATAAAAGACAAATGATTGATAATCAGATAGTTATGCAATAACACAAGGTTCTGATTAGCAACTATTCATCAATAACTTTTCATCAAGCATTTGAGCTTTTGCAGAGCAAAGACCCTCAAAATACTTTTGAGTAAGAATATTAAATGGAAAACTAAAATGGAGAAATGTATAAAACAATGATGCTATTAATCAATTGAAAATCAATTGATTAGCTCATTTATCATTTCATAAAGGGAGGCTTAGACTTCGGGGGGCTGAATGATTTCTTTGGTAAAATCAAAAAGATAATGATTAGATTTATAGATTCGACCGATGGGTTTAGAGTTGTAACTTACTATTACAAAACTTTGAAAGAGGTCTTTTTGATGTAGAAATTCAGTTTTTTTGTTTAAGGGTGAATTATTATCTTCATCTGGCTCATCTTGTTCCGAGATAGCGTCTTCTAATCCCAAAAAATCTTCTAAAACCAGCTCTACAATACTTTCAATGTCGTTGATTGCCAAGTTTTCGGGCAAATAATCCGGCTGGGCATCGGGCGCATCAATGCTAAAGTTGAGTAGTTGAAAAATGACTACAAAACAAAGGATTCTGAAAATAATATTTTTCCGAAAAAACTTCATACTGCAAAGTTAGACTATTTTTCTATTAACTTAGTTGAATATTAGTTAATTAACTTATTATTAAAATAAATTGTTCAAAATAATACCTACACGTTAATAAAATGAAGTTTTCTTAAACAATAGTTCGGATAGTTTCTGGTTTCTAGTTCCGAGTTTTTTGTTAAGTGCTTGATAATCAATTAGTTACAAGAAATATTTGGTTCTTCACCACTTTTCAGGAAAATTGTAATGCAGGCTGTCTAGCCTGCCCGCGTAAATGAGTTGAGGCTTAGAATAAAGCCAGAATTTCAATATTTGAAATAACATAACTAACTGATAATCAATTACTTATAAAAAATATCCGAAGTATTGTATAAAGAAAATTTTAAATATTTTTTGTGAAAATGTATAAAACACTGATAATCAATTGATTAGATAATTACTGATTGGTACGTAGATTCCAAAACGAAATGGCAAAAAAATATTCCCATTTTTCGGCAGAGGGGTGAAAAATGGGAATTGCGGTTTATTTATACGCGCGCGGCACCTTACCAGCGTGCGAGCCTAGCTTATGAAGATTGATTTTTTAGCGATTTATAGACTTGAGTTGTTCAGATAATTCAGCAATTAATTCATAAAACACATAATTATCCAATGCCTTGCGGCTTATCTCTATTTGATAAACTTCTAAATTCAAAGCGGCAAGCCATTTGAACAAGTCATTTTCCTGCGTGTGTGCATCATCTACTTTTTGAATACGATAGTTTTCGGAGAGGTCTGCCACCGCAAAGACCCAAACAGGCTTTTGACCCGCCAGCGATTGAACATCTTGTTTGAAATGCTCCATAGCTATTTTGGGCAAGGGGACTTTTTTAAGTTTTTTCTTGGAATGAGGTAAGGTAGTATCTTCAAAAAACAAGGGATTGTGCAGAAAAGAAGCATCGTACAAGCTATTGAGCGAATTGGTCTGAAACAACTCATTAGAAATCAGATGCGCTTGGTGCAATTCGCTCACCGCATAAGCAAAATAACCAATTCCTTTGTTCTCGAAAGCATCTGGGCAAATGATGGTTACTTTGGCATTTTCTAGGGTTCTTTTCACGCCATACTCCGTAAGTGTTCCGTAGCCATAAAACTCTACCAAATTGGTATCGCTATATTTGCCGCTATCATCGGATTGCACAGCCCTCAGCCTAAACCCGGGCTTAGTTTCTAAGATATTGAAGAGATTATTTTGATGAATATAAAGGGCGTTTTGGAGGGTAAAAACGGTTCTAGGACGCTCGTACAATTTGACTTTGAGAATAGAATTATATTTTGGTCGGAAGGCTTGCATCAAAACTTTGAACAAGGCTTCAATTTTTTTCTGCTCCAAAACTTCCAAAAAGCCCGAAGCAATGATACCCGTGGGAATGACCACAATGGCAATATTCAAAAAGCCTAACAATCCGGCGATAAAACGACCCAACGGCGTAGTAGGCATAAAACCACCTTCTACATATCCGGCAAGGTCGCCTACAAACATAGAAAAACACCAAATCATCGAAGCCCAAATATCTGTAAACTTCGTTGGTTCTCCATTGGCTTGGGCTTCTTTGTTGGGTTGGCTAAAGGCAAATTCAAATTTGTTTTCTGCCTCATATAGCAAAACCGCCAGAAAAACCGTCATTATTACTACAATAATGGCGGTTTTGAATAAAATATCTTTTTTAATGATAATTGCTCTCAAGACCAACTCCACCGAATCATCGTGGCGGAAGGCTTTGAACACTCGCAAAAGACGCAGGGTCAAAAAATAATCGTGATGCTCTGAACCTAAGGCAAATAATACTGCCGGTAAAACGGCAAGGAAATCAATGAGCAGATAAAAAAACAATAGAAAACGCTCCCAAGGGGTTTTGGTGTGCGCATACAAATCGTTGATTACAAAAACGCGCAACAATAATTCAATTAAAAAAACCGCCATCGCTATATCTTCAAAAATCAGCAAAGATTGGTACAGCGAAGGATTCGATTTGATAGCCGGAAGGGTTTCTAAAATAACCCCCAAGCTACTTGCCAAAATCAGTAAATAGATGCTTCGATCAATTTTTTTTTGCCACAGAGGAGAATCTACATTCAACTCAAAAAGAGAAACCAAATGTTGTCTAAATTTTTTCATCTTTTTTATTAAATACTTCAATAAAGGAACGAGTTAATTGGCTGGATATACTACTATACAAATTTCAAATTGGCAAATATCAATCATTGATAATCAGCATTTTGCGCCTTAGCGTCTTAGCGTGAAAACATATTTTGTATAGCAGTATTGTACTTGTTTATAAGCAAAGTTTTAAATGAAATTCTTATAAGAACAAAAAAAGGGGTCTAATGTTTGGAATTAGGAATTAATAATTATGAATTAGAAGTTATACAAATATTTGATTATCAATTAGTTACATCTCAATAAATGTTTACTTTATTTTGTAATCGTTCCTTTATTTAATAAACTTTTGTTAATTGACTGATTTTCAATCACTTAACTCTCCATTTGGAACTAGAAATGAGAAAATATGCGAACTATTGATATTTACGGAAATGTGATTTTGTTCCTACACTCCGGCGATTTATCGCATTACTTGCACCCAGCCTTTATAAACTCTATCGTGGCGCGGGTGCGTAAGTTCATAATAGTACATATCATTGGCGACTTTTTCGGCGCGCCAATCATTTTGATAATCAGGATTTTGGTAAACTAAATCGCCCAAGCGGTTGTAAATTTTCATTAACCAGCCTTTGGTAACAATGCCATTGACAAAAAAAGTTTCGTTTTTGCCACGGTTATCCGGCGTAAAAATATTGGGAATCCAAAAATCTTCATCGGGGTTAAATATATCACAATCAATGAGTTGCAATTCTATAGAATCGCGCCGGATACAATTGCCGATTTGGGCTTCTACCCAGTATTTGCCCGATTTATTGACCGAAATACGTGCTGTAATTGCGCCATTACTCCATCGGTATTTTACTTGCGGAATCTCGGGAATTGCCAAGGTATAATTTTCGCGGAAACAACCCCGAAAATTTGCTCCCAAATCAAAATTCAAATCTACAAAATTGACCCGAAGCGAGTCGCGCCTTACGCAGCCACCGCGCGTAACTTGTACCCAATACACGCCACTCTGCGTAATTTCATAGTTGGCAGAGGTGGTATTGTCTTGCCAGCGATAACTGGCTTCGGATTGACTCACGTTGAACTGTAATTTTTCGCCCACACAAAGTACCGTATCCCGCCCAAGGTTTAAATTGGGGGGAATTGAATAGTTTACCACTAAAGTATCGGTAATTGAGCATCTGCCTTTTTTGATTTCTACCCAATATTTCCCCGGCTGGCTGATGGTATAAAGGAATGAAACCGAGCCGTCTTGCCAACGATAAGTTGCACCATTTTGAAATACATTGAAAGTAAGTTGCTCATTTTGGCAAAGAAAACGCTCATTGCCTAATTCAAGGGTAAGTTTATCTACCCGAATACTGTCCCTAACTTTACAATCGCCTTTACTTACTTCTACCCAATACAAACCGCCGTTTTGAATGGCATAATTAGGGTTGCTTGAGCCGTCTTGCCAGCGATAAGTTGCGCCGTTTTGAAATACATTTAAGACTAAACTTTCATTTACACACAAAATCGTGTCTTGACCTAAATTAACAATAGGCGGGCTAACTAGCTGAATATCAACGGTATCTCGAAAAACACAATGTTTTTTCCGTACCTCTACCCAATACTTACCGCTTTGGTTCACCGTAAAAGTTGGCGCAGTCGAGCCGTCTTGCCAGCGATAAGTTGCGCCCATAAATGTTGCATCTAAGACCACTGTTTGGGTATTGCAAACCGTGCGGTCAGCTCCCAAATCAATTTTTAGCTTCTCAACTCGAATGGTATCCGAAATTTTGCAATTATCTTTAGTCAATTCCACCCAATAAACGCCACTTTCGCTTACCTGAAACTTAGATTGCGTAGAGCCATCTTGCCAACGATAACTCACATTGGGCTGGGAGGCATTGAGTTCTAAAATATCATTGGCACATAGCAAAGTATCATTGCCCAAATGGAGAATTGGTAAGATAACAAACTGAATATCAATTGAATCCCGAAAAATACAATGCTTTTTCTTGATTTCTACCCAATATTTACCGCTTTGATTGACTTCAAAAGTAGGGGCGGTTGAGCCGTCTTGCCAGCGATAAGTTGCGCCTTCAAAAAAAGCATTCAATTCCAAAGGTTCATTTTGGCAAAGGCTTTGGTCATTGCCCAAGTCAATTTCCAAGATTTCAACTTTGATGCTATCAATCCGCCGACAATCGCCCTTGCTAACTTCTACCCAATACATACCGGCTTGATTTACTGTGAATTGCGGATTGCTAGAACCATCTTGCCAACGAAAACTAGCTTCGGGCTGATTGACATTCAAAACCAAACTTTGCCTTACACACAAAAGCGTATCTTTGCCTAAATTGACCACCGGCGGGTCGGTAAAATCAATCAAAACCGTATCGGAAGTAATACAATGTTTTTTTCGCACTTCTACCCAATATTTGCCGGGTTGCGTAACCGTAAAACTCGGATTGGTAGAGCCGTCTTGCCAACGATAGCTCGCCCCGACAAAAAAAGCATTTAATTCAAACGGTTCATTTTTGCACAATAATTTGGGTTCACCCAATTCAATTTTCAAAACTTCGACCAAAATACTATCTCGTTTTTTGCAGTCGCCTATGCTGACTTCTACCCAGTACAAGCCGGTTTCTGAAATGATGTATTGGGGATTGGTAGAGCCATCTTGCCACTCATAAGTAGCATCGGGCTGGCTCACATCTAAATTCAAAAAATCATTTTCGCACGACAAAGTATCTTTGCCCAAGGCAACGATAGGAGGAACAGTAAAATCAATTTGGATGGAATCCCGGAGAATACAATTACCTTTTGTAACTTCTACCCAATAGGTACCGGCTTGATTTACAAGGAGTTACGGGTTGGCAGAGCCATCACTCCATAGGTATTTTTCGGCTTGCGCTTTGGAAGCATCAATCAAATAAGTTTCGCCCAAACATAGTAATTTATCATCTTCTAACTCAAATTGAAATTCCTCAATCACAATGGTATCGCTTACCACACAACTATCGCGGCGCACTTCTACCCAATACTTGCCGGGCTGAGTAACCGTAAAACTTGGATTGATAGAACCATCTTGCCAACGATAAGTAGCATTTTCTTGAAAAGCATTTAAAGTAAAAGAATTAAAAATTTGATTACAAAAATAAATATCCTCGCCCAATTCTACTTGTAAGGGTGGGTACAAATAAATTTCAGTTTCTAAGGTTTCTTTGAAGCCATTGGTATATTCAATATCAACCCTTACGCGAAAACTGCCCGCCCGCGAAAAAGTATGAATTGGATTGCGTAAAGTGGAAGTATTTGCCCCGCCACTTGCCGGGTCGCCAAAATCCCACGTTTGAGTTTTGATGGGTTCGGTAGAAATTAAATCAAACTGCACGCTAAGGTCTTGACAATTAGCCGAATACACCAATTCGGTGAGTGTACAACGCGCTACATTGACACATTTGAAAATGAAAGTTGAAACTCCACATTTAAAAACTTGGGCAGAAACGCAATATTGTCCGGCTTGGCTGAAAAAATGCGATACGCGAAAACCTCTATCGGTATTTAAAGCTCCACTGCCAACATCATCAAAATTCCAACGAACCGAATCAACCGCCAAAGAATCTTCAAACGTAAAAAATGACTCGGTAAACAAACAAACATCTGAAGTTTTGAAATCCAAGGGGCGGGCTTTGACAAAATTGGGTAAGCCTTGCTGCGAAGTTTTATTGCCTAAACCAAAACTATTATCTCGATAAAATGCAAAAAATGGGTCATCGGGATTGCCGCTTACCTCGGCATTAGGATTGGGAATTACCCCCAAAAAATTACGATTATTTTTGGCTACATAAATTTTGCCATCGGGAGCAACTTGCAATGCCCCAAAGCTGTTGTTTACGCCCCCACTGCCCTATGGAGTAGTTTTTCCGGCATTTTTTTTAGTATTTAAACCATTGCTCAAATCATATTGATAAATCAAACCACCAAACCAAACCGATACATACAAAAATTGGTCATTGGGTGAAAACTCAATACCATACGCATTCGGCACCAAATCAGAACGAAGATTGCTGATAACTCCGTTCGCATTATTAAAATTAAATAATTCTACTCGGTCTTGGGGTGTAGCTTGGGCGCAATTGCTCACCGCCAAAGCCAGCCGATTGCCGGCAAAATTGGCTTTCATATACCCAATACTGCCACAAATGCCTTGATGGGTAGAACCAATTTTAGAAATAATGGGCGTAGTTTGTACGCCGGTTTGTCCACTGATTAAAAAAACTTTGAATTGGTCACTATCCGCTTCGTGGCTAATGAGCCAATAATCCAATTGGTTGGCGTGGCGCACCGCCGTAATCTTTTCGGTCATTTTAGTAGATAAAAGAATATTTTTGCTAGTAATATCGCCCTTACCACCATTCAAGCGCATATCCACCATTGAATAGCGCAAATCATTTTTTGCGCCTTGTCCGGCAGTAAAAATATAATAAATACAAGTGCGGGGCAAATTGACTATCAAAGCCGATTGGGTAGAAGTCAAATCTCCGGCAAGGTTTTGTCCATTGGGCATTGCTTGGTGATTTTTGTCCCAAACCGTAATTCCATTGGTATAAAACAATAAATTTCCGGCAATATCTGCCACACTTGCCGCGCCTTCTTGAGTGTCTAAAGCCCCATCAGACAAAACCCGCGCATTGTAAAATAGAGTATCGGAACAAGACCGCTCGCCCTTGCCACAGCTTGCAATGTTGTCAAATTTTAGTCCGGCATTTTTGCCAAAGTACCAATAACTTTGTTCGTTTTGGGCAAAGCCCATATCGCTACTAACAAGCAGCCCCAAGAACAAGCCAATAACTCGAAGCAATATTTTCATTAAATTATATAACACCTTGATAATCAATTGGTTATGAAAAATATCTATTTCTTCACACTTTTTTAGGAAAAGTATTTTTTTCTGAAATTTATCAATTTCAGTGATTCTTCGCTATGCTCAGAATCTGAAGCTCTTGATAATCTTTGACTTTTGACAAATAGAATGTACCACAGCCTTTAGGCTTTGCCTATCACAGCCTAAAGGCTGTGGTGCATTTTTTACAACTCATTGATAATCAATACTTTAGACTCCTCGTTTCTTGGAATCAGTGAAAAATGAAAACTTTTCAGAAAATAATTCCCGAAAATAAGCAAAGAACTAAACCCATTTACCCAACATTTAAAACCCAACTTGCAACTTTGCGCCAAAAAAGCGCGGTTCGCGTACCAGCGTTTGCGCTTCGAGATTTAAAATACCTGAAGGGTCAAAATCCAAGTCATCCAGAATGGGCGCGTTGATGTTGGTAATCATTTGCCCACCATAATTGAGGTAGCGTTTGTTGCCGGTAAAGTCAATTAAATTCATCGCAAAAATTTGCAAAGTCATTTTTTCATTCACTTGCAAAGAAGCCGACAAATTGAACCTAAAATCGGCTTGATAAAATTTTTGCGCCCGCATTTTATTGATAAATCGTTGATAATCAGCATCTTCAAAAAAACCTTCCTCATTTTGAAAATCACTTATTTCCGAAAACTGGCGGTCAAATTCTTTTTGGCTGTCGCGGAAAGCCCACACGCCCCGCAGGTCGGCGTGAAAACTCAAACGATTGTGCCAAACCGCTTTCCTGAGCCAAAGTTTGAGCGATTGATTGGGCAAATTTTGAATAAATTGATATCTAACATTTACATTGGGGTCTGCCAAAAAATCGTCCAAACCGCGAATCCGCTCTGTTACTTGATAACTCACCGAATTGAGGGCTTGGTTGAATCCGTAATTGAAGCCAATTTGCCAGTCTTGCTGGCGGTAGCGCATTTCATATTCGAAGCCCACAAAATTTGTACTGCCTTTCTTTTCGCTTTGTGCGAGGCGTTCATTCCAATTAAAATTATCTACTTGATTCAAATAAACCGAAAAGTTGCTAAACAAATCCTTAGCCCATAAACCACTGTAAATCAACTCAATCGCATTGACATTTTCTACTGGGGTGGCTTGATTAGCCTGTTTTTGCATCCACAAAAATTCATTGGGCAAAATGCGTTTAGCTTGTTGAGCAATCAATTTCAAAACATTTTTTTCGTTCAATTCCGAAATCAAAGCCAAACGCGGCGAAAAAGCCAAATCCGAAAGGCTATTTTTATCAACTCTTACATTGAATAAGGCGCGCAAAAACGGCGAAAAATTGAAATTAAACTCCCCAAAGGCTGAAATAGTTTGCACATTCCAGCCATTGCCTATCCGATAATACGCAGGTCTTTCGCCGGAAAAATTGTAAAAAAAATCGCTATAATTTCGCAATTGAAAATAATAAGAACTGCTATCGCTAAAAATATTGCCCACTTCGCCCAATCGCAAACTTCGCTCATCTTTGCCCCAAGCTTTGCCAATTTGATTATAAGCATATTCTATCCCTACACTGGCTTGGTATTTTTCATTGAAAGGCATTTGCAACACACTGCGAAAATTGATTTCGGTTTCGGCAAAATTGCGGCGCAAATAAACCGGATGGGTTTTGTCCATCAAAATCTGTTTGATGGGTAATTTTTCTTCAAATGAATACGTATAAAATTCATTGACTCTTTGTTAAAAATCCAGACTATAACCACTCAAGCGAGTATCCAATTGCCAACCATTTTCAAAAGTATGTTGTTTTTGCAATGCCAAGGTAATTTGGCGTTGGCGATTCATTGAGAGTTCGCTCAATTCACCATAAACCGGCGAACGATAATAAATCGGAAAACCGTTTTGGTCATTGACCACCGAATCCAACTGAAAATTGATTTGTGGTGCCGATTGGGTAAACTGCACACCCATTATGCTTCTTCCTGATTGGGTATAACGGGCTGACAAATCCCAACCTTTGCCCCAACTTAAGCCGGTATGAATTTTGACTTGCGGAATCCCATCAAAATCGCGCAAATAGCGCAATGCCGGATTACTAAGCGGATTGTCTAAAGGGAAATCTTTGCCAATAAAACCCGTAGCCGGATTTTCAGCAAGCAATTCGGTGGCATAAATATCAGCATTTGCCCCGCGAGTTTGCACTACCGAGCCATAAGCATAAAATTTAAAGTCATCATTTTGGGTAATATGGCTGATGCTCAAGCCATTAGAGTTATAAACTCCGGCAGTTTGCAAACTTACGTTGGTTCCGGCGGGCGAGTGAGCATTTTTGGTAATCAAATTAATGACTGCCGATTGCGCGCCCGCCCCAAAAACTGCCGAACTCGCTCCGCGAATGACCTCAATGCGCTCAATATCGGCTAAATTCCAATTTTCGAGTTCCGTTATTGCTCCTTTAGATGATTTTTGGTTGAGATTGATGCCATTGACCATTAAAATAAAATTCACATTGCCCCAGCCCGTGATGCCACGAACGCCTAAAGTAGCTCCACTGGTTTCGTTGAGCCAAGCGGCACTGGGAACGTATAACTCCAACAAATCCAAGATATTACGGGCTGGAGTTTGTAAAATATCAGCTTGGCTGATAATAGTTACTGAAGCTGGTGTTTGGCTAAATTTGTGTTCGCCCCACTGCCCTAAAGAAGTTTTTTGTTGGAAAATTTCGGCTAAACTCAGGCTGTCGGAATAAAATTTCGGGGAAATTTCGTTAGCCGCTTGTTTAGTTTTTGGTCGATTTTGCCCAAATAAGGCTTGGCTGGAAATTATTCCAACTATCATAAATAGTAGGAATAAGCGTTTTTTTTGCATTTTTTTGTAAATTCTTAAATAAATACAATCTTATAATATTTCTCATAAAAACATAAAAACTTGGTTATCAAATGGTTATGAATCTTGTAAAAAATTCTATAACTCATTAATAATCAATAGATTACAACTATAAAATGCTTAAATTTGGTAAGTGTCTGCTTTGAAGTATTGCTTTATGATTGGGCAAAATTAATTTAATTATTCCAAGATTGCAAATAAAATTCATTCAGCATAATTCTGCATTTTCTTTCTTACAATTTGTCAAAATTCCCTACTTTTGAATTGCATATATAAATTTTTCTACCTCGATGCACTATTTATTGATTGATAAAAATCCCCGATTAATTTCAGCTTGGCGAGAACAATTTGCTCAATTTGAAAATATTAAAATTTTAGAAAGTGATATTACCAACGTAAGTTGTGATGCGATTGTCAGTCCGGCAAATTCTTTTGGCTTTATGGATGGTGGTTTGGATTATGCCATTTCTGAGCGATTGGGCTGGGATTTACAAACTGAGGTTCAGCAGTTTATCAAAAACTTGCCCGAGGGTGAATTGCTAGTGGGCAAAGCCGAGGTTTTTCCAACCCAAGATGAGCTAATTCCTTACTTGATAGTTGCGCCTACAATGCGAATTCCTACCAATTTTCAAATTTCAACCTCGATTAATGCGTATTTGGCAATGAAAGCCATTTTAATTGAAGCCAAAAAACACGAAAAAATTGAATATGTAGCCATTCCGGGTTTATGTACCGGTGTGGGTAGGATGCAACCCGAAATTTGCGCTCGCCAAATGCTTTACGCTTATCGAGAAATCGAGTTGGGCGAAAAAATGAATTTTACTAACTTTGGAGATGCCCAAAAATATCATTGGAATATCAATCCTCAAGGGCAAATTTGGGATTTTTAACTATAATTAAAATCTTGATAATCAACGAGTTAGACGTATCAAAGTGGGATTTACTGGGTTCTTGTTATCTTTACCGAAATTATTTAGCCTAAATGCTGTCTGAAATCGCTTGCGCGCGCAGGTAACAGCCTACGTTACAACTTTCTTGAAGAATGGTGAATATTCAAAGTAATTCTTCACATTTTCCATTCTTGAAAAAATGCGAAGAAGCCAATCGTATTTTGAAAAAAAACGCCAGTTTGTATGCCTTGACCATTCATAACTCTTCCTAAATCAGTGGCAAAATCTTAAGACAATTTGAATCCCAAAACCAAAACATCATCGGTTTGTTCGTACTTGCCTTTCCATTCTTTGAATCGGGACTCAAGAATTTGTTTTTGGGTTTTCATAGGTAAGTTGTGTCCGGCAAAAAGCATTTCGCGGAAGCGTGTACTCAAGAATTTTTTACCCTTTTCACCCCCCAACTGGTCGTGATAGCCATCGGAAAACAAATAAAAAGTAGTAGGTGAACTATAATCAATGGTATGATTTAGAAAAGGCTCATCGATTTTGCCCCCTCCCACCGAAAACCTCCCACCACGTATATTGAAAATTTCTTGATTTTGCACATATACCAAGTTACTCTGCGCTCCGGCAAACTCTAGGGTTTGATTTTGTTGGTCAATTACACATATCCCGACATCCATACCGTCATTAATATCACTTACTTCTTGTTTTAGAATGGTATTTACGTGGCGGTTCAACTCATACAAAATATTATCGGCTTGCAATACTTGATTTTGAATCACAATTGAATCCAAAAAACTATTGCCCAACATACTCATAAAAGCTCCGGGTACGCCGTGACCGGTACAATCCACAACTGCCAAGACAATTTTGTCGCCTACCTGTTCCATCCAATAAAAATCGCCCGATACTACATCTTTGGGTTTATACATTACAAAATAGTTTTTGAGCAATCGACTGGCTTGCGCATCGGTAGGCAATACGGCTTTTTGCATCCGACTGGCGTAGTTGATACTATCTTTGATTTGTTTGAACTGATAACGAATTCTTTGTCCTTGTTCTTCCAAACGTTGGTTATTTTGAATGGCTTCGGCATTCATCAAAATCAAAGTTTTTTCCTGAATTTTGCGCTCCGTTATGTCTTCATAGAGCCACAAATGCCCCAAATACTGCCCATTCAGTACAATAGGCACATAATCGCGCTCCAAAAACCGCCCGTCTTTCAATTCTAAGACCTCATCTACTACCGGCTTTTTCTCTAGCAAAATTTTATCTACTCTTTGCACAAAAGCTTCGGAGTATTTGAACAAATGTTTCGATTGTTCGGCGGATTGCGAGCAATCGGCACCTATCAACAAACTTTTATCTACCGGAATCTCAAACAACTCACAAAAAACCTGATTGACCAATACAATTGTTCGATGCTCGGTTTCCAAAAGCACGCCGGCTTGCATACTTTCAATGAGCGTAGTCAATCGAGAGGCTATAGTTTGCATTTTTTCTTCGGCTTCTTTGCGCGGGGTAATGTCTTGGACTACTGCCTCTAGCTTGGGGTTGCCCAAGTCGTCCTCGATTTTGGTAATAAAATAATTGACCCACTTGCCATTGCTAAATTTGATTTCAAACTCTTGGGTAGCTCCGGTTTCGGCGGTGTGCATTATTTTATCATAGACCAGTTCATCGTGTTCGGTGTTGTATTGCGCACTGTTGTTGCTAATCAATTGGAAATCAGAAGGTAAGCCGATGATGTTATTCAACTCATCGCTGCCCATAAACTCATCGGTTTGGAGGTTATATTCCCACGCCCCGATTTTGGCAAAGCGTTCCATTTCGCGGAGGAGTTCTTGTTGGCGGCGGACTTTTTCTTCGGCTTTTTTGCTTTCGGTAATATCATTGGCAACTCCCAAATAGCCGATTACCTCTTGAAACTCATCTTTGATTTCTGAAACGCGCAATAAAACCAACATTTTAGAACCATCTGCTCGGCGATAAACCCACTCAATTGCTTCGTCGGGGCGGGTTTTATAGTTTTTGAGAATTACCTCAAAACTGAGTTTGGTTTTGATAAGTGGCTCATTATCAACGACTTCTAAATCCATCAATTCTTTCTTTGCCAGAAAAATATCGACTGAGCTTTTGCCAATCAGCTCAGGAGCTTGGTAGCCCAGCCATCGTTCGCTTGTGGGGTTAAAACTGGTAATCACTCCCGACAAATCGGTAGAAATAATGGACAATTCGGCACTATTCAAAATACTTTTTTGAAAAAATGAGAGTTTTTCCAATTCCAATTTGGCAGTGGTAAGTTCGGTATTGACATCTAACAAGTCGATGGCATTGCGCAGTAGTTTCTGCTCGGCGGCTTTGAGAGTTTCTTGTTTTTTGACTAATTCTTGGTTAGTTTCTTGCAAAGATTGGGTTTTCTGCTCCACCAATTTTTCCAAATTTTGATTGGTGTAATTCAAGGCTTCTGCCAAGTTTTCTTTCTCAATAAAGGCTTTGGAAAAACGCACCGAAAGCAAAAAAGCTTGCGAAAATATAAACGCAAACAAACCAAACCCCACACTCACATAGCGTACTGTGATGATATTGTTCACAAACAATAAATCGGTAATGTAGCCTGTAAGCAATACCCCAAAACCAATCGCAAAAGCAATAGAACCTTGACGGCTACGAATGAGTGCCAAGCAAATCACATAAAACATATAAGCCGCCAGACTAAGACTTACTAGCTGAAAAGGCGGGGCTAAATAAGTAAAAATTTTGGGACCAGTAAACAAAACTACTCCACTGTATAAACCGGCACTTATGAAACAAAACTCATTGACCCAGCGCAGGCGTTCTTGACGAAAAACCGAATTGACAAACACAATAATCATCGCAATGCTTGGGTAAAAAGATACAAACTCCCACCGCACCAACCAAAACCAATCAACTTGTAAAAAGCTATGAATCAGATAGTTATCGCTAAATAACATTCGCATTGCTACCAAAAAACAGACTAGGCTAAAGTACAAAGGCGCGCGGTCGCTCCGGCGTATGCCATACAAACCCAAATGATACAAAGCCATAATCAAAATACTGCCCAGCAAAAAAAACTGCATTGCCAACATTAGATTATAGGTAGGAATCATTTTTTTTGCCAAACCCAGCTCCATACTCTCCCACAAACCTCCCTTGCGATAGTGAAAGTTTGATACTTGAATAATAATCTCGGTTTGGTTTTGGCGAGGGGTAAATTCAACAATTTGTGGGTAAAAATCCGGCAGCGATGTCTTTTTGTCTTTACCGACTTGCCCCACTTCCAACAATATTTGCCCATCAACCATCAATTTGAAAGCCGTAGAAATAGTAGGTAATCTGAGGGCAAGTTTTTCTTGATTATTGGGCAATCGCACCTTGAGTCGGTAGGTAGCATAGCCGTCTGCCCCAATGGTTTTGGTATTGATTATTTTGCCATTCCAAGGGGCAGGAACTCGAGCAAAGTGGCGAGTTTGTGAAGGATTATCAGCGAGATAATCTCGAGCATTTAAAAATTGCCGCCAATAAAACTCCCATTCGCCATTGAGAGCTATGCTCGATTGCCCAAAATTCCAATTATGCAAATCCATTTCCCCTTTTTGGGCAATGGGGATTGTTTTTTTTTGCGCCCAGCCAATTTGCCAAACTCCTAAGCAGACAAGGAAAAAAATCAGGTAATATTTTTTAGTAAAAATTGGCACGCCCTTAATTGGAATATTTGATAATAGTATAAAAGCTAATTAATTGATTATCAGATATTTATGCTTTTTGTTCAAGTATCTGATTCTTAAAATTCAAAATTAATTAAAATCAACTACAATAAACGAAATATCATACCAAATCACCTAACAGGTGTAAGTTTTGCGGTGAATTTGAATAAAAAATCGTTGAACGGCTCAATCAAAGAGGCGAAAAACAGCCAAGTATTTTTTAATTTTTTGGTATTTTCCCGATTTGAGATAAAACCAAGCAAAGGCTAGGGTTGAATTGTAGTTACAATTTTCCTTGAAAAATGTGATGCTTTATTAAAAATATATAACTAATTGATAATCAGTCAGTTACATATCACCAATCCGGCTTATCTTTATCCTCCGATAGTTTTTTCTTTTGTCGTTGGCGTTGTTGGATATACTTGCTTTCTTGGTTTTTGAGGGCGTTCAAAATGGCTTCGGCTTTTTCCCGATTGAGTTTGAGTTTTTCAAGTTTTTCGGGTTGCAAGTTTTTGTTTTCGGCTTTTGATTCATCATTGCTTTCGGCTTTTTGGGTTTTTTCCGAGCCTTGTTTGTTTGCCTCCAAGCGCGTAGTAATGCGGCGAATGCGATTGCCGGTATTGATATCTAGAGTATCGTTGCCAATTTGAGTAGAATCAGGGCTATTGCCCATTCCACCGGCGTTTTTGGGCAGGCGTTTTTTGGTGAGTTCGTAGTTGTAGCGGGCTTCTTCGTTTTGCGGATTGCGCAAAAGAGCCAATTTGAAGTACTTGAGGGCATTGTTCAAATCGCCGTCCACATCTGCCAAATAGCCCAATTGATTGAAGGCAATGGATTGATAAATCGGATTGTTGTTGTCAAGCAATTTGCTGTAATAAAAAGCGGCTTTGTCGGCGTTGCGCAAATTGAAGTAAGCGTGGGCGGAGTTTAAAAAAATTTCGGGGCTTTCGGTTTCCAAACCGTCCATTATATACAAATACTCTTGCAAAGCCAAGCGATAATCTTGGGTACGAAAATACTGTCCGGCTTTGGCTTGCCTTTCGTTGGTTTCGGCAATAAAAGTAATCGGATTGATAATGAGCAATATGGAAAGCAAAAATTTCAAATCAGTATTTTAAGTTTGTAATTATTATAACTATCTGGTTATCAATGTTTTATGAATATAAAAAGTATTAATGCAACGCATAGATTGTTTCAGCCTCCTCGACTTCCATCAGCATCTGTTCATTGATGAAGCTGAGTTTTACGGTTTTGAGTTCATTAATCAACATCGGGTCATATTTGGCAGTTACTCGGATATAATTTTCGGTAAATCCGTGCATTTTGCCATTCTCGACATCATTTTCAAACAATACTTGAAAAGTTTTGCCTAGATTTTGTTCATAAAAATAGCGTCTTTTTTTGTCCGACAAGATATGCAACATTTTGCTCCGCCGATTGCGCTCCTGCATCGGCACTACCGGTTTGAGACCCAGTGCGTGGGTATTGGCGCGCTCCGAATATGTAAAAACGTGCAAATAAGAAATATCCAATTCATTCAAAAATTGATAGGTTTCCAAAAAATCGGCTTCGGTTTCGCCCGGGTGTCCCACAATCACATCTACCCCAATACAACAATGCGGCATCAAAGCCTTGATTTTGGCAACTCTATCGGCATACAACTCGCGCTGGTAGCGGCGGCGCATTAGTTTCAATATTTTGTTGCTACCCGATTGCAAAGGGATATGAAAATGGGGTACAAATCGCTGAGAATGAGCCACATACTCTATTATATCATCAGTCAATAAATTGGGTTCAATAGACGAAATTCGGATTCTTTCAATCCCATTTACCGTATCTAAGGCTTTGACCAAATCGACAAATCGCTCTACTCGATTACCATTTTGCAAGCCAAAATCGCCGGTATTTACACCCGTCAAGACTATTTCTTTGACTTCGCTTTGGGCAATTTCTTGCGCTTTGAGCATTATATTGGCAATGCTGTCGCTCCGACTCTCGCCTCGGGCTAAAGGAATAGTACAAAAAGCACAACTATAATCACAGCCATCTTGCACCTTGAGAAAAGTGCGAGTACGGTCGCCGTAAGAATACGAAGTATGAAAAGTGGTGGCTTCTTTGATTTCGCTCACAAAAATTTTGGCTTGGGCAATATCGGTACACGAGTTAGCCGACTCATTACTAACAGGTTGATTATCAATACTTTGCAATAAATCCGTTTGTTTATTTGGCTTTTCAAATGTGCCTAATAAATCCAATAATTGGAATTTTTCGGCAGCACCCAACACTGCATCTACCCCGGGAATACCGGCTATTTCTTGAGGTTTAAGCTGGGCATAGCAACCCATAATGGCAATAAAAGCATTGGGCGAAATTTTTTGGGCTTCTTTGACCAATTTGCGGCATTTTTTATCGGCATTGTCGGTTACAGAGCAAGTATTGATGATAAATATATCAGGATTATCGTTAAAATCCACTTTAGCGAAGCCTCGTTCTACAAATTGCCGCGCAATTGTGGAGGTTTCGGAGTAATTCAATTTACAACCCAAGGTATAAAAAGCAACTTTTTTCATAAGGTTGCAAAATTACGAATTATCGGATTTATATTAAAAAAAGCCTCGTTAATTTCTTCAAAAAATCCAATAAAATACCAACAAACTCTTTTATTTCAATCATCAGCAACCAACATTCATAAAAAAATCCCTAGCAAATTTTTACACTTGATAGGGATTAAGAAATTAGGAATTAATAATTAGGAATTAAAAATTATTTAATTGTCTGATTTTCAATTAATTATATTTTTAAAAGTATCACTTTATTTTGAATCTGTTCCTAAATGATTTTAAATATATTGTTGATGATATCAATTGTTCATCGATAACAAAAACTCTCGGTTGTCCATTGTACCACGCATCCGCTCGAGCAAGAAATCCATCGCTTCGGAGGAGTTCATACCGTCCATATACTTACGCAAAATCCATACTCTTTGCAGTTCTTCTTTGCTCATCAACAAGTCCTCGCGGCGTGTACCCGAAGCCGGCACATCGATTGCCGGAAACACTCGTTTGTTGGAGAGTTTGCGGTCAAGTTGAAGCTCCATATTGCCGGTTCCTTTAAACTCTTCAAAAATCACTTCGTCCATTCTCGAGCCGGTTTCAATCAGTGCGGTGGCTATGATGGTGAGCGAACCGCCATTTTCGACATTGCGAGCCGCGCCAAAGAAGCGTTTGGGTTTGTGCAAAGCATTGGCATCTACCCCACCCGATAGTATTTTGCCCGACGAAGGCACTACGGTATTATAAGCCCTTGCCAAGCGCGTGATAGAATCTAAAAGAATGACTACATCGTGTCCACATTCAACCATTCTTTTGGCTTTTTCCAGCACAATGCTCGATACTTTTACGTGGCGTTCGGCTTGCTCGTCAAAAGTAGAAGATATTACTTCGGCTTTTACGTTGCGAGCCATATCCGTTACCTCTTCGGGGCGTTCATCTATCAACAAAATAATCAAAAAGACTTCGGGGTGATTTTCGGCGATGGCATTGGCTATTTTTTGCAACAAAACGGTTTTTCCGGTTTTGGGTTGGGCTACGATCATACCACGTTGTCCTTTGCCGATGGGGGCAAACAAGTCCAAAATACGGGTCGACATTTCATCGTTTTTGGTACTCAGCTTTAGTTTTTGATTGGGGAAAAGTGGGGTCAAATACTCAAAAGGAATGCGGTCGCGGATTTCGTCGGGGGTTTTGCCGTTGATGCTACCTACTCGGATTAAGGCGAAATATTTTTCGTTTTCTTTGGGCGGGCGAATTTGTCCGCGAATGGTATCGCCGGTTTTGAGGCCAAAAAGTTTGATTTGCGAAGGCGAAACATAAATATCGTCGGGGCTGGCAAGGTAGTTATAATCTGAGGAGCGTAAAAAGCCGTAGCCATCTTGCATAATTTCGAGAACCCCCTCATTTTCGATAATTCCATCAAAGTCTCGAATGGTTGCGCCCGGATGTTTTTTCGCTTTATCGTTGTTATTTAGTTCGGCGGTGTCTTCCGAAGTGTCGGCATCTTCATCAGGTGGCAATACCAAATCTTCGTCCTCGATTTTTATATCCAATTCAAAATTATCGTCAAATTCGATGGTTGAGGTCTCGCTTGTATCTTCTTTGATGACGGCAACCGGCTCTTTTTTCTCGGATTTGACCACTTGGTTGCCATTTTTGGCAGGCATATTATTGTTTTTTTTGCCGGAGTCGGAGGTAGAATATGCTTTTACATTTTCACGTTTGACTCGGGGACGTTTGCGCGGTTCTTCTTCTTCTTCTTCTTCAGCCAAGGTTTCGGTAGTGGCAGAGGCGAAGCTGGTATCAGGTAGAAGGGCTTGCTTGTCAAGAATTTTGTAGATGAGTTCTTTTTTAGAAAGTTTGGCGTGATTGTCCACGTCCAACTGTTTGGCAATGTCCTTCAGTTCGGATAGAAGTTTTAGATTTAATTCTTCAATGTTATACATACGATTCACAAAAAGTTTAACCAGACTTTTAAGGTTAAGATTGATTAATTAAAGAGTTTGGATAAGTTGATAATTGATTTAAAATTATAATTTTTCAAATTTTGTTTCCTTGTTGGAAGGTAATGAGTAAAGTTAATTGGCTGATATTCAATCAAATACTAAAATAAATGAATAAAATTAAGTATTAGCTTATTGGATAATATGACTTCGAGGTTTTTAGATTTGAGATTGTTATTTGCAATAATAGGTCATTAAAAATTAGAAAATAAAAGTTTTTATTTGGATTGTTTTGGGTAGTGTATCAAGGTCTATGTTTTTTGAGGTACTCAATAAACTATTGATAATCAATAATTTATGAATTTTAGGATTTTCATTTTTACCAATTAAAATATCAAGGTGATTTGCTTAGGGTTTGTCATTTGGGTTACAGTAAGATATTTTGGGATTACACAATTCCAACAAACAAGGCAAAAAATCCTTTGCAGAATAAACTTTTTACTTGAAGTGTAAAAACTTGGTTTGTAATTGCCTTTGGTAAAAGAGAAAAGGCATTGGGAGTTATCTGAGTTGGTATGTGCGGTTTAGTATCCTAAAAAAGCACTAAAAAAGTATGTACTTTGACAAACGTCTAAAATTCGCTTGCAATTTATAGCGCAAAATTAAAATTGCAAAAATTATCTGATTTTTTTTCTTATTTTAGGTTAATTTAAGCCGGCAAGTGAAAGCCACAATTATAATGCTTCAAATATACACCTTAAAAACGAAAAATCCAATTTTATTTTACAATGTTTGAAAAAAATTTACCGATTTTTGCCCCGATTGCCCAAAAGCTTAGATTTACTTTTGCCTACTTTGAGGGCATAAGTTTAATGCTTGGTTTATATAACGCATTGATTATCAGCCAGAAGCACACGTAGTCAATTACTTATAAAATAATTAGCTTGCTCCTAATCACTTATTTTTTATGTTGGAATTTTTGAGTACCATTTTATTTATCCGAACTTTTACTTTTTTGTTTAGCACCAAATCGGCTGATAATCAGGGCTTTAGCTATGTATTGGCTTTTATAGCCGGTATGATGGCTTTGGGAATTATGGGCGTGGGCTTCGACCTGTGGAATGATTTTCAAGGCAATCGTTTAGCCAACCGCACTTTTGACCAATGGCTCAATACTATCGGTATTGCCGGATTTTTGGCTTTCATAAGTTATGGTACTTGGCAGGCCTCGATGATTTTGCCCAAAGCCAATCCCCTGAGATACAATGAGTTGCAAGAGTTTCAAATCTATCAATCCATTGCTCGCAGTTTCAATATTATGTTTGGCGTGGTAATGGTATTTGTGGCTATCAATGCCGTGATGATGTTTTTGTTGTTGATAGGCGTAGTGATATTTTTGGTGATAGTGCTGGCAACTTTGGGTTTGGTATTGCTCAACAAAGATTTTAAATTTGATGCTTTTGTCAGCGTACCTAGTGCTTTTTTTAAAGCCGAAAAAGACTATTTTGCGTGGGTAGGCATAGATGTAGCTTGGATTGTGCTGATTTGTGGCATCGTGATTTTTATCATTCCGGCTATTTTGGGTTGGTGGGTAGTCATTCGGCAAAAAGTTTTATTGGATTAAATAGCTGATTACCAAGTTATGATGTAAATTTAATTGCCTGTGGTTTCAAAATCAACAAATCTCCAAATCATCAATCAAATCGTCCAAATAATATGCACCAAGATACCGCCACCCAAATTTTAACTCAAATCCTTGATTTTCAGGTAGTTGATAATTTAATCGAAATCCAAACTGCCGAAGCCCAAGTCCGGGTTTGGGTGTTTTCAGATGCGATCATTCAAGTTCGCGCCATTGCCTTAAATCGCCCTTTTGAGGATTTTTCTTACGCAGTGATTCAAAATCCGCAACCCATTGATTATCAATTGCTTGAATCAGAAAATCACTACGAAATTATTACCACGAAAATCAAATTAATCATTCAAAAAAATCCTTTAAGATTTCGCTTTTATAGTGCGGAGGGTGTATTGTTGAATGAAGATGACCCCAGCTTTGGCATCACTTGGCAGGGCAATGAAGTTACGAATTACAAAAAACTTCAACCCGAAGAAAGATTCATTGGCTTGGGGGCAAAAAACGGCAATCTTGACCGGCGTGGCAATTATTATGTGCATTGGAACTCCGATTCTTTTGCCTACGAAACGGATACTGACCCGCTTTATACCACGATTCCGTTTTTTATGGGTTTGGTGAGTCAAAAAGTGTATGGAATTTTTTTGGACAATACTTACAAAACGCATTTTAATTTTGGGGCTTCCAACGAGCGATTTTCGTTTTTTCGGGCAATGGACGGCGAATTGCGCTATTATTTTTTTCACGATGAGTCGGTCGCCAAAATCCTTGAAAATTATACTTTTTTGACCGGCAGAATCCAAATGCCGCCTTTGTGGAGTTTGGGTTTTCAGCAGTGTCGCTATAGTTATTATCCCGAAGCCGAGATTATCAATGTAGCCGAAAATTTTCGCATCAAAAACATTCCGACTGATGTGTTGTATTTGGATATTCATTATATGGAACGCTACAAGGTTTTTACTTGGGATTATCAGCGTTTTCCACATCCGCAAGCCATGGTTGAGAAACTCAAGGCAATGGGTTTTCGTTTGGTTTTGATTTTTGACCCAGGTGTAAAAGTTGAAAAAGGCTATCCGCAATACGAGCAAGGCATTGAAAATCAATACTTTGTCAAATATCCCGATGATACTTTTTATCAAGGGCAAGTGTGGCCCGGCTGGTGTCATTTTCCCGATTTTACCCAAGCTGAAGTCCGCGAATGGTGGGGTAAATCGTATCAATCTTTGACCGAAATCGGCATTTCGGGTTTTTGGAACGATATGAACGAACCCGCCGTGTGGGGCAAAGATTTTCCTGATTTGGTAGAATTTCATTACGAAGGCTACGGCGCAAGCCACCGCAAAGCCCACAATGTGTATGGGATGCAAATGGCACGCAGCACTTTTGAAGGCACACGAAAATTGTTGAATAATCAACGCCCTTTTGTCCTCACGCGGGCGGGCTACGCGGGCGTACAACGCTACGCGGCGGTATGGACAGGCGACAATGTATCCAAAGACGAAAATATGCTCGGCGAAGTCCGGCTTTTAAACTCAATGGGTTTAAGTGGTTTGGCGTTTTGTGGCTACGATACGGGCGGCTTTGTGGGCGATGTAAGTGCCAATGTTTTTAATCGTTGGATTGCTTTGGGGGCGTTTGCGCCGTTTTATCGTTGTCATACAACCATCAATTCCAAAGATGCCGAGCCTTGGAGTTTTGGCGAAGAAAGCGAAGAAATTGCCCGCAATTATATCAAATTGCGGTATCGCTTGTTGCCTTATATTTATTCCCTGTTTTATGAAGCTACCCAAACCGGTATGCCGATTCAGCGCAGTTTGGCGATTGATTACACTTGGGATGCCAATATTTACCAAGAAAATTATCAAAATGAATACCTTTTTGGACCTAATTTATTGGTTTGTGCCGTATTGGGCGAGCAATTGATCCATAAAATCTACCTGCCCAAAGGCGAATGGTATGACTTGTTCAATGACACATTGCATCAAGGCGGACAAGAAATTTATTTTGAAGCTTATAAAGATAAATTGCCGGTTTTTGTGAAATCCGGCGGGATTTTATTGCTCCAATCGCCGATTTACCACACCGGCGAACAACCCAGCGAAACCTTAGAACTACACCTATACGAAGGCGCACAAGACTCCGAATTTGTCTATTATGAAGATGATGGTGAAAGTTACGACTTTGAGCAAGGCAATTATTACAAAAGAAGCATTAAATATATTGCTAATGATAATACATTGATATTCAATCAATTAGAAGGAAATTTATCTTCTAAATTCAAAAAAGTCAGGATTTATTTGCACGGTTTTTATTTGTCAGATGAGCGCAAACAATCCGGCATTTATCAATTTACCAATTATCGTTTTGTAGAACCCATCTCCAATTTTGACCCTTGGGAAAAAGCAACCGACCTCAGCAAAACCATTCAAAACTTGGCTTATTTGGAGGTGGAATTATTTGAGGAAGCATTTGAGGTGGTGGTGAGTTGATAATTTGTAAGTAATTGATAATCAGATAGTTATTTTTTATTTCTAAAAAAAGAAATTTTGGTGTATATTTGGTAAAAGCTTTACTTGTTAACTAAATTTGATTTTATGAAAATCTATCAAATAGCTGTAGAGGACAAAGACAGTGACTTGTTATTTCAAATTTTACAAAACTTGAAGATTGTAAAATATATCCAAAATTTTGACAAATCAAGCCCAACAACTTCATCAGAAAATGCTGAAGATGATAATTGGACTAAACAAGATTGGCAAGAATTAGCCGTTAGCACCAATAGTAATGAAGACACGATTTGAAAATTGAGAAACTGGTTTTTCTTCTAAATGCAGAAGAAGGTAATCCTGGTATATATGAATTGACGTGGGAACTGGGACATTACGACCTTACAATTGAAGACAAGTATAAGATTGCAAGAATTGTGCTGACTGAGATTTTGAAAGAAGACTTGGTGGTTCTTGAAAAATTTAAGGACTTTACATTAAACGAAAAAATTGAAACAATTGAAAAGGACGAATTTGACAAATTACTCAACAACCCATTTCATTGGTATCCGTGTAATGAAATTCTATCAATAAGTTTGACAAGTAAAGGTGTAGAATATTTAGATAAAGAGATGCCAAAATATGCAGACAAGATTAATGAAAGGCTTAGTGGAAAATAGAACTATTGGTGCTAACAGACGTTTGGCAAAAAAGCGGGTTCAGTGGTTAATTGAACATCCTGCCTCGAATCAACTTTCGTGCTGGGTTAACAGTTCAGTGCTTCGAAATCCGCTTCTTCGCCAAGTGCCAAAACGATAGATGCAAACGTTTTTCAAGTTTTAATGTAGATGATTTATGAAAGAAGTGTTGGTTGATACGGATATTATTTCTTTTTATTTGAAAAATGGTTTAAATTTATTCTTGATACAAAGCAATAGACCTGAGCAAAACCATTCAAAATTTGGCTTATTTGGAAGTAGAATTATTGGCTGAAGTGTTTGAGGTGAGGGTGGGTTGATATTTGTAAGTACTTGATAATGAGATAGTTATGTTTTTATTTCTGAAAATGAATTTTACTTAAAAAAAATCCATAAACATCTGACAATGAGGCAATTACACTTTTCACATTTGTAAGCAAATCGTAAACTCTCACATCGCCAATGGCACGGTAAATTGAAACTTACTACCTTTGCCTTCTTCACTTTCCAGCCAAAGTTTGCCACCGTTTCTCTCCACAAAATCTTTGCAAAGCACCAGCCCCAAGCCTGTGCCAGGTTCGTTGGCTGTGCCACGAGTAGTGTAGGTGGTCATTCCATTGAGCAGTTTTTTTTGATTTTCGGGCGATATACCTACCCCCTCATCTTGCACACAAATTGTAGCAAATTTGTCATCTTGAGCTACACTAAGGTTGATTTGGCTGTTTTCGGGCGAAAATTTGATGGCATTTGCCAACAAATTACGAATCACCAAATCAATCATATTCGAGTCGGCAACCCCTTGCACATTGGGTAGGTATGTGGCTTCAATCATCACCTTTTTTTCTTGGGCAAGGGCGGCAAAGAATTGGATATTTTTTTCCAACAGATGAATTAAATCAATGTTTTGCGGTTGAGGGACAAAATTGCTCATCTGGCTTCTTGCCCAATAAAGTAGGTTATCGAGCAAGGAAAGGGTAAAATCTACTTTGTTTTCCAACTCGCCGGAAATTTTTTTCAACTCGCTTTCATTGAGCAAATCATCTTGAAACAAATCCAAAGTACCTTTGATGACACCCAGGGGTCCGCGCACATCGTGCGAAATAATTGACAACATTCGGCTTTTGACTTGATTGAGCTTGCCCAACTCTTCGGTTTTATGACTCAAATCTTCTTTTTGCGACTGGATTTCTCGGTTTTGGGCTTGCAAAAGCGAACTTGTTCGCAGGCTTTTGCGATAGTTGCGTAAAATAATGATAAAAATCAGACCCATTAGAGCCAAAATTACAAACAAGGCATCGCGTAGGCGATTTTGATAGCGGATTTCGGCTTGTTGTTTTTCTAATAGTTGGGCTTGGATTTTGGCTTGTTTTTGTTGGAAACGCAGTTCTTTTTGTTTGGCTTGGAGTTCTTCGGCTTGCAAAAATTTATCTTGATTGAGGAGCTTCATTGCCAAAGCTCGTTTTTCGGCTTCAATTTTTTGATTTTGATTTTCTACTTCCAACAAAGCAATCAATTTTTGTTTGCGCTCGGCTTCAAATCGTTGGATTTCGCGGTCTTTTGCCAGCAAAGCAATTTCCTGTTGTTTTTTTCCCAAATCATAACCCGATTGCAGTTTGGCTATTTCTTTGGCTTTATTCAAATTAAACAAACTATCTTTCAAAGCAATATATCTTTCGTAATGATAATTGACAGCCTCGTATTTTTTTTGAATTTTATAAATCTGAGCAAGCCGCCAATGTGCCGGTTCTTCAATCAAAGGCATTGTATAGAGCTTGGCAATCGCTTGGGCGCGTTGGGCATAGTCTTCGCTAAGTTGGTATTGCTGGGTCTCAAAATACAAATCGGCAAGTGAGCGATAATTATCGGCAATACCCTCTTGGTTGCGCAGTTCTTGTTTGATTTGAAGGTCTTTGAGGGTATATTCGATGGCTTGGGGGTACTCTTTGCGAACTCGACAGATTTCACCCATATATCCATAAATCAAACCAATGCTTTGGCGGTCTTGCAGTTCTTCTTTGATAGGCAGGGCTTGTTCAAAATATTTGGAGGCTTCGGCAAAATTACCCATATATTTATAAATCAAACCCACTGTAATATAGCTCGATGAGTAACCGGCTTTGTTTTGGGATTTTTCGTGAATTTTGAGCGATTTGAACGCATATTCCAAAGCCAAATTATAGTTTTCTTGGACAATATAAACAATGCTGATGTTGTTGAGGGTGGTTGATACACCTTTCAAATCTTGAACTGCCTCTCGGATTTTGAGTGCGTTTAGATTAAACTCGAGGGCTTTGGGATAGTTGCCTTGCTGAAAATTGGTGATTGCCAAGTTGTGATAAGCCGTAGCCTCGAGCGTACGATTTTTTAAATCTTTGGCTAAACCCAAAGCTTGATTGAAATAATTGGTAGCGGTAGCCAAATCGCCCCGCAAGCGATATACATTGCCTAAACTATTGATAGTGAGGGCTTTGCCCAAAGGATAATTGATTTTTTGCGCCAGCTCAAAGCCTTGTTGCCCAAAATACAAACTGCTGTCGGGCTTGCTAAATAGGTAGGCTTGTGCCAAACTGTTATAAATTTTGATACGTGAGGTATCGATTTTTTCTTGCCGCAATTGTCCCAATAACTCCGGTATTTTGACCTGAGCTGTCAAACGAAGCGAAAAGCAAAATACCAAAATTAAAATAAGGGTAATCTTCATTCGGAGAGTGTGCAGAGCTATCAACTTAAGATTCTGTTATAACCAATTGATTATCAGTAAGTTACGTACATCAATCATTATAATCAGTGCATCATCAAAAGCAAATTAGCGTCCAATTACTATGAGTTTATTTTTTCACCGCAAATATAAAGATTTAAGTAATGAATCGTGAATAATGTAGCGTGAATAGTTTTTTTAATTACTTGAAAGTCAATAGGTTAACAAAAAATATTGTACGCATTATTTTTTTCTTGTTACTAAAGTCAAAATGAAGGTCTAATTTTATAGATTAAAACTTCAAAATAACTACACTCTATGATATAGTTTTAAAATTATTTTGGCTTATTTTTTTGAATTTGAATATTGCAAAATCTTTAATTTTTATGCAAAAGTATCAAGAAACTAAAAAATCATAATTAATTGATAATCAAGTAGTTATGATAAATATTTGTTAAAGTTTAGTTAAACCAAGATTTAGCTGTGAAGCAAAGCGATCGGAAGCGTTATTTTTGTAAATAAACTTTTGTCAATGAAAAAAACGTTTTTTTTAGCCTTGTTGCTCGGATTGCTCGCCCAAGGAGCGCACAGCCAAACGATTCAAACCATCAAAATCAAAGATTTGGTTAGCCACCTCCAAAAAAATGACGATACCTTGCGAGTCGTCAATTTGTGGGCAACTTGGTGTGCGCCTTGTGTCAAAGAATTGCCGTATTTTGAGCAAGCCCACCAACATTTCAAAAATCAAAAAGTTAAAATCATTCTCACCGCCATTGAAGACGAACTGCCCAAAGTGCAAGCATTTGCCCAAAAACGAAAACTACAATCAACGCTACTGTTTCTTGATGAGGACAACGCCAATGATTGGATACCCCAAATTGAGAAAAATTGGCAGGGCGAAATTCCGGTTACCCTCTTTGTAAAACAAGGTAAGCGAGAGTTTCACTCCGGCGATTTCACCGCCGAAGAACTTATGACTCAAATTGAGCAAAGGTTAAATGTAAGCAAAGAATAATTACCCTAAGTTATTGATAATCAAATATTTATAAAAAAATCCTTATTCAAATCTCAAAAAATATGAAAAAAATAAATCTCTTATTTGTACTTACTTTGGGGCTGATTTTCAGCCTCAGCAATGCAACTTTCAAAACGCAAGGCTACCAAGTAGGCGATACGGCTATTGATTTTAGCCTCAAAAATATTGATGGCAAAATGGTTTCCTTGCAAGATTTTGCCCAAGCCAAAGGATTTGTGATTATTTTTACTTGCAATCATTGCCCTTATGCCATTGCCAACGAAGACCGGATCATTGCCCTCAACAAAAAATACGCCGCCAAAGGTTTTCCGGTGATTGCCATCAATCCCAACGACCCCGTAGCCTACCCTGATGATTCGTATGACAATATGAAAAAACGCGCCCAAGAAAAAGGCTTCAACTTTCCGTATTTGCTCGACGATACTCAAGATATTGCCAAAACTTACGGAGCTACCAAAACTCCCCACGTGTATTTGCTTGACAAAAATCGGGTAGTCAAATACATTGGCGCAATTGACGATAGCCCCAAAGATGCCAAAAAAGCCAAAACTTCGCACTTGGCAAACGCCATAGACGCATTGTTGGCAGGCAAAACCATTGCGGTATCTACAACTGCCGCCATAGGTTGTGGTATCAAATGGAAAAAATAATTAAAAAATATTTTGGTTCTTCCGACCTTTTATCGCAAACTTGCCTGTGGGGACACAGGCAAGGGCTTATGTGCCGTTGCTTGTGTCCCCACAAGCAACCATCATCGACCAACGGGTTAAAATCTCTGAAAAACCAATATTTTTTCAAAAAAATCATTTAATATCCATAAAAATAGACTGTGTAATTTGTATATTTCTAAAAATCAACGGAGTTGTCAGTCCGCCTTTGGCGAGAACAGACAACTCCGTTAGTTTCTAAAAAATTGGTTCTTCACCACTTTTCAGGAATGAGAACCTTTTTTCTGAAATTTATCAATTTCAGTGATTCTGAGCGAAGCGAAGAATCTGAAACTCTTGATAATCAACGCTTTAGATTCTTCAGAGCTTCGCTCGCNNTTCGCAAAATATTCATTTTGCTTGGTAATGTTCAGAATCACTGAAAAGCGAGAGCTTTTCAGAATTCAATGGAATTACCGAAGGCAATTCCTGAAAAGTGGTGAAGAACCTTACTTAATAACAACAATTTAAAAAGAATCTTTGCCCATTTTCAAGAAATTCTAGTTTTATGCTAAGGCTAAACTCATTCACGCGGGCAGGCTAGACAGCCTGCGTTACAATTTTTCTGAAAAGTAGTGGAGAACCAAAAATTATTTTAAGTAATTGATTATCAACATTTTAAAAAATATTTGATTTTAAAATAAGTCTTTCGAGTCTATTAATAAAATTTGTGTTTTTTTAATAATACTTCAAACTATTTACCTCATTTTATATCACAATTAGTCATCCAATTGATGCCGTACTTATCTACAAACATTCCAAATCTTGCCCCCCAAAAGGTATCTTCCAAAGGCATTATTACATTGCCTCCGGCAGAAAGTTTGGCAAAAACCTCGGCTTGCGCTTGAATATCCGAAAAATTAAGATTGAGTGTAATATTATTGCCACTCTGCAAAGGCATATCGGGCATAGTATCCGAAGCCATCAAATATACATCACCGGCTTTGAACTCAGCGTGCATCACTTGATTTTGGTGAGTCTCATCACTCGGCACGGGCGAATCGCCAAATCGTTGGAGAGAGATAATATCGCCACCCAAACAGTTTTTGTAAAAATTGAGGGCTTCTTCACAATCGCCAGCAAAGTTGAGATAAACATTCATCGTAGGCATAATTGTTATTTTTTTTGGAAAAAAATATATATTTTGGCAAAATTAGCAGATAAATCACCAAAAAACAATAAATTTGCAAAATAATTTAACAAAAATACTTGAGCAATTAAAAAATTAATCATTGAACCAAAAAATTTCAATTACTGGAATGTGAATGAGCTTGGGCAGATTTTGAGCCATTTTATTCAAAGTCTTTGTACATCATACTGGGTTGTACGGTTTGATTGTTTTGGTATTTGTTGCTTTGATATTTTTCGTACTCGCCCTCAATGCTGTGGTAATAAATTTGACAAATCTCGACTTGCGGATATACTCGAATCGGTTGCACACAAAATATCTCAAGTGTCCAATATCCGCAAAAGCCTACATCACCAAAACCCGCCGTAACGTGGACAAACAAGCCCAAACGCCCAACCGACGAACGCCCCTCGAGCATCGGAACTAAACTATGCGTCTCGGTGTATTCTACAGTACGACCCAAATAAAGCCGATTGGTCTCGAGCAACAAGCCCTCCTCGGGGATACTGAGTCGGCGGTAAGGATTAGGGGTTTTCATATCCAATACATCGCAGTCGTACACCAACAAATCGGGGTGAAGACGCAAATTGTAGCTATTGGGGTTGAGTTGCTGAGGGTGATAAGGATCGATGACAATGTCTTTGCCGATGCGTTGCTCAATGGCTTTTCCCGATAAAATCATAATTTTATATTTAATTCATAACCATTTGATTATCAATTAGTTACGAAATTTATTTGAAATAAATTTAAAAACAGGTTCAAATATACCGTTTCGTTGAGCAAAATTAAGTGATTCGATTTCAAAAACCGCAATTATCGCAAATAGCGGATGAAGGGGTGCATTTCAAATTTACGCGTTTCTATTGCCTCACCCTAGCCCTCTCCGAAGGAGAGGGTTATAGGTAGTAAATTTGAAATGCACCCGGATGAAGTTTCTAGTTTCGGGTTTTGGTTTTTTCGTTCAAATTTAAGTATCTGATAATCAATAGATTAGTGCGCTATGTAAAAATAGCTGTTTGGATACTGTCGGTGATTATTTTTAGGAATTAAGCAATTTTTCGTTTAATTTGCTACTGATAATTTTAAATACAAGTTTTATTTTTGTAAATAATTGGTAATCAATTAATTAGTTGATTAAAATATGCCGGTCAATAAAGAAGTATTTGAGGAAGTAAAAAAAATATTTGTGGCTTATTTGGAAAAAAAAGAACTCCGAAAAACCCCCGAACGATTTGCCATTTTGGAAGAAATTTATTCTCGTACCGACCACTTCGACTCCGAAGAACTGTGGTTTAGTATGAAAAACAAAAACTATCAAGTAAGTCGTGCCACAGTCTATAATACGCTGGAGATTCTGGTCGATTGCGACTTGGTAGTCAAGCACCAATTTGGCAGAAACCTTGCACAATACGAGCGTTCTTATGGTTTTCGCCAACACGACCACCTAATATGCACGCATTGCCACCAAGTGATTGAGTTTTGCGACCCGCGAGTCCAAAATATTCAAAATATGATTGGCGATTTGCTACAATTCAATATTATGCATCATTCTCTGATTTTTTATGGTGATTGTAAAAAGGAAAATTGCGAAAATCGAAAGGCATTGAAAGACTGAAAGATAAAGTTTCTAGTTGAGAGCTAAGTATTTGAAAATCAAACATTTAGCTAAAAGATTAAGATATTTGTAAGTACCTGATAATCAATTGGTTACAAATTATTCACAAACTATTGCTCATATTCAGTTTCTGTTTTTAATCCTCTACACTTTTTGCAAATTTTAGGCATCAAACCCCCTCTCCTACTTATAAATTATGAAATTTTTGCATCAGATTAAAAACAATGTGTTGTTGCTCCGATTTGAAGAAAATCTGATAGTAGCGACTGCGCCGCTCGAGTTGATACATTTGATTGATGAATGTTTGCAAAATCAAGTGGTTTATTGTGCAGTCGATTTGTCGAGTATTCGCCTGATGAATAGCAGTGGTATCGGGATATTGATGCGTATTTTGACCAAGTTTAGAGCCAAAGATGGTGAAGTAGTCTTAATCAATCCTTCCCTCGATATATCCAAACTGCTGATAATCACCAAATTAAATGCTATTTTTACCATTGTCAAAACCGAAGACGAAGCCATCGATATACTCAAAAATCCGATTTATTAAGCGAGAAATGAGGAGTGAGAAATTAAATAAATACCTGATTATTCGCCAGAGGCAGGACATAGTCAATCAATTGCATTTTATAAAACCAAAAAAAACGACAAACAATAAACGATAAAACCACTCTAAAATCAAAATATGAACAATCATTTAAAAAACAACGAAATTTTGCCCGGCTTGACCAAAAACTTTAATTATACGCAACTGGTGCAATATACCGGCGACTTGGAAGTCCCTTTTTATTATTTGGCTCTCAATCAAGAATTTGCCAATGTGCGTACTTTTTATGGCAGTATTGACATCGAGGGGGTTTTTGAAAGTGTAGTGCAAAAGTACCAAGTGCCTAGTACGCATATTTGGAAGCATTTGAGCAGCAACAATACCCAAAAACCTTTGTTCAATGGTTTTTTGTTGCAACTGCAAAACGATTTATTGTTTAGCTACAGTTCACAAGAAGGCTGTATCAAATTTTATTTTAGCGACCACGTTCCCGAAAATATTATCAAAGAACTTGAGGAACTGGTTTATGCCGCCTATTTAGATGAAAACTACGCCAAAGGTAAGGTGTTTTTGATGTATGAAATGAACGGCTATTTATATCTACGCGATTTTGAGCTTCGAACAACTGAGATAAATATCCACACCAATTATAATGACGATTTTGCGGCAGTCCACGAAGTCATCTACCAACGCCTAAACGCCCCCGACGACAAAGGCTTGCTACTTTTGCACGGTGCGCCCGGCACGGGCAAAACCCATTATTTGCGCCATTTAGCCGGAGTTTTGAACAAAAAAATGATATTTATTCCGCCCGATTATGCAATGAATATTGCTTCGCCTCATTTTTTGCCTTTGATGATCTCAAATCCCAACTCGATTTTGATTATTGAAGATGCCGAAATGATTTTGGAAGACCGCGAAGAACACGGTCGCAATGCTTCGGTGTCCAGCCTTTTGAATATGGCAGACGGCTTGCTGTCCGATTGCCTCAATATTCAAATTATTTGTACTTTCAATACCAATATCAGCAAAATTGACAAGGCTTTGTTACGCAAAGGGCGTTTGATTGCCAACTATGAGTTCAAACCACTTGAACCCTACAAGGCGCAAAAACTATCGGATTCATTGGGCTTTAAACGTTGGATTGAAGAAGCAATGACTTTGGCGGAGATTTATAATCAGGATTAAAAATAAATTCCTTCTGTATAAAATTAAGTGGTGAGGCAAATCTTCATATTAACTTAACGTGAATATTTTGAAATATATTATAGACTGCGACATAACTTGTCAGAATAAGACTCCATAAAAACTTCATAAGTTTTGAAAATCCATAATGTTTTATTCCAATAAGTTATGTCGTTGTCTATAATGACTTGAAAATCAAATAATTATATAATCCCTAAAGATCTTCACCACTTTTCAGGAATTGCCTTTGGGAATTCCATTGAATTCTGAAAAGCTCTCGCTTTTCAGTGATTCTGAACATTACCAAGCAAAATGAATAAATGAATATTTTGCGAAGGTAGCGAGCGAAGCTCTGAAGAATCTAAAGCGTTGATTATCAAGAGTTTCAGATTCTTCGGAGCTTCGCTCGGTAGCTTCGCAAAATATTCATTTTGCTTGATAATGCTCAGAATCACTGAAATTGATAAATTTCAGAAAAAAGATTTTCATTCTTGAAAAGTGGTGGAGAACCATCCCTAATGATAAATTTCTAATTCCTTAGCCACCCAAGTCTTTGATTACCTTCCAAAAACTGTCGCGCCAGCTTTGGCGGAGGTTTTGTTGCAAATCTTGCGCAACATCGGTTTGGAGTTCGAGCTTTTCTAGTTGTTTTTTGAGTTCGGGAAATGAATTAACAAACTGATTTTCAATGAGTTGCTCAATATTCAAATTTTTCAAAATATCCTCGCGGATTTTTTGACGAAGATTGGCTTCCAAGCTCAATTCGGCTTCTTGTTTCAAAAATAACTCGTTGGGAATTACCTTGCCATTGTCATATTGTCGCACTTTGTTATCCAACCAACTGACAAAAGTTGGGGTGTCCATTGCATTCAACTCTATGCGAAACGAGCGCAGCCACTCCGTCCAATCCGCCCAACGGGTATATTTTTCAAATTGCATTGGTTTGGGATTTTGCCAATCATTTTCAAAATCAATGACATACTGGGCAGGCGTTTTGGTGGAGCGTTTCTCGAGGCTTTCTACCTCCAAGTTCATTGCCAAGCCCTCCCAAGGTTCAATGCCCAAGTTGATGATTTGCACTTTGCGCCCGGGGCGGGCTTTGGTCGCTCCTTGCAAAGCCTGATAAATCAAAGTTCCCGAAATATCGGCATCGTGAATACAAAAAAACAAGAGTTCCTCTTCGGTTTCTGCCAGTAAATCAATCACATCGCGGGCGGCGCGGCTGGCAAAGCCTTTGGAAGTAAGCAAGGCGCAATCGTGGCGTTCGCAAAAACCGGCATCTTTCAAAATCTCAAAAAAACCTTCTTTTTCGGAATACAATATTTTGTTAAAACTAAAAATCGGGCGGGTGTATTTTTCTACATTTTTGGTGCCGAGTTTGATTTCTTCGTGGGTATGTGGGTGCAGGAGCGTGCCACGTTCATCACGATATACACCGCGCAAATCGCGCCCGATTTCAAATTCATAATCGGTAATAATTTGGTTAAAATTGGCATATTTCAATTCTTTGCCGGTATTTTCCATCACTAGAGGGCGCATTACATAATACAACTGGCGCAAAGAAAACCGATATTGTCCATTACCCGAAGCCTTGTCGATGGCAGTGTCCAAATTATCAATCACGACTTGTTTTTGGGAGGGCGATTTATCCAAAACCGGCGAGCTTACCTCATTGGAGTCCTGATTTTCTTGTTTTTTGAGTTGTTGAATGGCTTTTTGAATCGTCTTGCCGATGGCTTCCGCCAAAATAGACAAATCCGGCTCTTTGCCATTGCTCACGATGGGCATATACGGGGTAGTGATGTTGAGCCAGAGCCTAAGCGGGTTTTTGAGCTTGGCGGTTTCCAAATTCTGATTCAAACCACAGCCATACAGCCAAATTTTTTTGTCCAGCAGGCTCATTCCTACTTCGCCGGTGATGGGCGTACGATTGACAAAAAACTGACAATCACTGCGCTCGGCAGTCGTGGCGTAAGCCTCAATGACTGCCGGAATTTCGGCATCTAGTGTTCCTTTGGTGGTCTTGATTGTAAATATCTGATAATCAATATGATAGGCTTGAAAATTGTTGAGTTTACCGATTGCGCCCAGCTTTTTGGGGGCTAAAGGTTTGGTAAATTTGCGCAAAGTTGCTAATAGGTCATCGGCTTGCGAGCGATTGAGCCTCCCCCTAGCCCCCTCCGCCAAAGGCGGAGAAGAAGTAATTGTTCCCTCTCCTTCGGAGGGGGCTAGGGGGAGGCTTTTCTTCACCTTATCAAACAAGTACAAAAAAGTAGCTAAATCAACATTTTCGGGAATGGTAAGCAACAGATTGTAAAAACTGTCCGAATCATACCAATAAGGGTTGGTCTTGCCGCTATATATCTCACCTTGATTGATTTGCAAAGCCAAATGCGCCCAATCCAATAGGCTCTCACCCAAGAAATTGTCGGGGATAAGTACCTGAATTTCAGTGCCTTCGCCAATAAATTCGCCCAAAAATTCGGTGCGACTACTCCCATCATCTTGCGGAATGATTTTTAATTTTCGCCCGCGAGTGGCCACAGTCAGTTCGCCCCCCAAGCAATATACCGTAGCTACCACCACCCGTAAACCATTGCCCAAAGCCCCCCGCATTGGCAAACGGAGGCGTTTGGAGCTGGTAAGCGGGCGTTTGAGCGAAAACAAATCGGCAATTTCGGCATCGGTACCGGCAATGCCGCGCCCAAAGTCGCGGACAGTGATAATATCTTGCAAAACTTCGGGGCTGTAATGGCTGATTTCTACTTTGGCTCCAGTATCTAAAGCATTGTCAGTCAATTCTTTAGCAATCAGTTTTGGCAACCAATGCTTAGACACACCGGCTTGTTGGGGCAGGGTGTTGATATTGGTAAATAATTGCCAATCGGGTTGCGTAAAGAGAATATCGGTCATTCAGTTTTTTTAATCAATTGATAATCAGGTAGTTAGCAATCAATTGGTTTGTTGATAAAGAAATCTGTTGCGTTTCAAAGGGCAAATTAGCGATTGTTGAGGTAGAATTGCAAACGAAATTCAAACTTTGTGGATTTGGGAAGAAGATTTAGGTTTTTATAAAAAATATAGCTCATTGATTATCTTTGACTTTTGACAAATAGAATGTACCAAAGCCTGCCTAGGCTGTGGCGCAATTTTTATAATTCATTGATTATCAATGAGTTATAAAATCAAGTTGGTTCTTCACCCCTTTTCAGGAATGAGAATCTTTTTTATCCTTCTGAGCATTAATGAACCAAGTGATAGCTTGGTGAAATTACCGAGCGAAGCTCCGAAGAATCTGAAACTCTTGATAATCAACGCTTTAGATTCTTCCCACGCCTTTGGCGGGTCAGAATCACTGAAAAGCGAGAGCTTTTCAGAATTCAATGGAATTGCTGAAGGTAATTCCTGAAAAGTAGCGAAAATTCGAGATAATTTTATAATTACCTGAAAATCAATATGTTACCAAAAATACTGTCTGCATTATTTTTTCTTGTTCCTAAAAAGCCGGAAAACCAATTATGTCTCAAATAATTCATCACCATCTCAAACTTTCTCCAGCTTGGGTTTTTCGGCATTTGCCAACATCGCTTCGGTGGTTTCGTGCTTGCCATCGTGTCGCCAGCCCGGGGGCATATACAAGTATTTGAGTTTGTCGCTTAGTTTAGGGGCAGACTGGATTTTTTGCCACAATTCATTGACTCCGGCAAACTCGACTTTGATTGGGTTGTAGGTATCAATGTCTTTGACCAAGCCATACTTGGGTTCTTCTTCTTCGCGTTTGAATGAGCCAAAAAGCATATCCCAAATAATCAGCACTTGCCCGTAGTTTTTGTCCAAATATTTCAAATCGGAGCCGTGATGCACCCGATGATTGGACGGAGTACAAAGAATATATTCCAAAAAACCCATATTTTTGATGAGGCGGGTGTGATTGAAGATACCAAAGATGTTTTTTAAAGTCAAAATAATGGCAATTTGAAACAAGGACATTCCCAATATCGGCATCAAATAATAAATAGGTTGGCTAAATAGTCCATCGCCCCAAAAACCGCGCGAAGCTACCGTAAAATTGAACTCTTTGGAGGAGTGATGTACGTGATGAAATGCCCAAAACAAACCGGTGCGGTGGGCAATGCGATGGTCGATGTAATAAAATAAATCGTGTATCAAGAAAGCCAGCAAAAATCCCCAAGCTGTATTGGGAATAGTAAAAATACGGGCGTTGTGGTACAACCAATGGTAAGCGGCAAAGGGTATCAAAATACCGATAAATATGCCAACGGTAAGGTTGAAAGAGGATACCATCACATTGGTAAGAGCATCGCGCTCGTGCCAGCGATGGAGACTACTGATGAGATAAAAAAAACGCTCAATCAAAATCATTCCGACATAGGTAGGCAAAAGATACGCTACTTCATTGCCGTTTTTTGCCGACTCGACAAAACCTTGCCAAGTGTTTTGTAATAGCTCAATAATTTCCATCATTACCCGAGAGATTTTTAGTGTTTCTTTGTTGCAATCAATTGTTGGGGCTAGTCATTTGAATTATACAAATTAAACCCTAAAAAAGATAGTTTGCATTGATTATAGTCAATTAATACTACCGATTTTCAAATTTGTGCATTTTCAGATTTGCGAAATTAGTCTTTGAAATGCGCCCTCTTTAGATTGTTGTCGTTAAATTGCATTTAATTTACTGATAATCAGTCATTTACGAGCTATTTACTTTGCAAAAGGGCTATCCTTGATTGTATAGCAAATGGGGGGTTGGGTGAAAAAAACATAAAATAAATTTTACTTTCCGTCTTTGAGATAAATACCTGATTATCAATTACTTACAAGTAATACTATCCAATTTACAGCAATTCCCACTGTAAAATAATTGAACAAAAGTTTTATATTTTAACTTTTACATTTATAAAATAACAAAATACATAAACAATTGATAATCAGTATT
>JALONJ010000273.1 GCA_025455045.1 Microscillaceae bacterium
TACTTAACTATATTCTAAGGTTACTCATACGCGCGCTAGGCACGTTGGAAACGTGCAAGTATATCGTGCTAGGCTTGGAAGCCTAGCACAGTATTACCTACCCTAGCACATTGAGGTTCATCCTCATTATTTAATGGTATTTTGTTTCCAAATTCAAAAGTGAAAATTGAACCCGTAGAATATCCAAAACGAAAACCCCAAGCAATTTGACCTAAAATAGTTTTCAATAAATTAAAAAAATCATAATGTATCATTCTTCGTCAAGTTTTTTAAATTTTCTAATAATTTTTTCTATCTCATCTCTGGTTAGGTTTTGTTTGGTAATTTGATTATGAATAATACGCTGCCCCTAGCTGTTTTAAGTCTTATTTGACTTAAAACCACAATGAATGAAAAGTCTCCGACCTTTCCGGCTTTGCCGAGTCGACCGCCAATAGACAAAAGTTCAATTTCTATTTTTTCTACCAATTTGACAAAAAAATAAACCCAAAAATCATTTCGAGTTTGTTTTTGAGTAACTATCTGATTATCAGTTACTTACATTCTTAGCCTATCTCCAAGCTACAGCCTACCACGCCATAAACCGCTTGAGGCGGTTAGAATGTCGGAGACCTTCTTTTTCATTGTTAGTTTGAAGTGTCCGTTGAACACTTCAAACAACTTGGGTAAAAGATTCTTTGCTGTTTTTCAGGAATTATTTAGCTTAGAAATTGCCTAAAGTCGCTTACGCGCGCAGGCTGGAAGCCCGCATTACAATTTTTCCTGCCAAGTACTAAAGAATCAGTAAAAATATATAAATCATTGATAATCAGTTATTTACAGCTAATATTAAACCTCAAAACAAGCCATTAGGTTATAGGCTATGAAGTATTGTATATATTTGCAAGCAAAAAAATAAACAACAATGAAAGTTAATTCCACAAATCAAATTAAAAAAAAACATAATACATTGATAATCAATCAGTTAATTTTAAATATCCGCTTATTTAGTTCCATACTGGTCGGTTTGAGCTTGTTGATGAGCTTGGGAGCTTGCTCCAATTCGGCAGAGGCTTTTTTGCGCAAGGGCAAAGATTTGATGAAAGAAAATAAATATGAAGAAGCCATCGAGTTTTTGAATAAAGCCATTGCCCAAGACCAACAAAATTTTGAGGCTTTTAATGCGCGTGGCGTAGCATATTTCAACCTAAAAGAGTACAACAATGCGGTACTCGACTACGACCGTGCCATTCAAATAGATGCTAAGGTATATAAGCCTTTCAACAATCGGGCAATTGCTAAAATGGCTCTCAATCGCCCCAACGATGCCTTGGTAGATTATAACTACGCTATCAAGCTCAAGCCTGATACCAACGAACTCTATACCAATCGCGGTTATTTGTATCGCAAGCTCCAAAAAATCGACCAAGCCCTCGCCGATTTTGACCAAGCTATTAAGCTGAATCCCAAGGACAAAGAGGCTTTGTTTAATCGGGGGAGCATCCGCTTCGACCAAAAAGATTTTGCCAAAGCATTGCCCGATTTTAGGCAATGTGTCAATCTTGACCCCAATTGGGGGCGTGCTTACTATGCTCTGGGTTTGGCAGAAATTTATACCAATGAACAAGCCAATGGCTGTCAGCATCTCGAGGAAGCCCGCAAACTCAAATTTACCGAAGCTGAGTTATCAATCATCAAACATTGTCAAAAAAATTAAAAAAGACGATTATATCCACTTGAATTGCCTGATTTTTCTCAACATTGCCTAAATTGCGACTTCAAACGATTGCAGAAAGCTGTTTGGGCTAAAGAAATATGCACTAAACACTTGATTGCCAAACATTTGTCTTGAAAAAATATTTATTGCCATAAAAATTCCTTAAGACAACTTTAAAAAGATTTTAATTATCAATATGGAAACAATGGACATGCTTGCCGCTTCGGATTTTCTGACGGCAGAACAACTGGAAGTGCGCAATGCCGCCCGCGAATTTGCCCAAAAAGAACTTTGGGAAGGTGTCATTGAGCGCGATACCAATATGCAATTTCCCCACGCCCAAATCAAAAAAATGGGCGAATTGGGCTTTTTGGGCATGATGGTAGCCCCTGAGTTTGGGGGTAGCGGTATGGATACTGTATCGTATGTATTGGCAATGGAGGAAATCTCCAAAGTAGATGCTTCGGCGGCGGTAGCTATGTCGGTCAATAATTCATTGGTTTGTTGGGGCTTAGAAAAATATGGCAACGAAGCCCAAAAACACAAATACCTCACACCATTGGCTTCGGGTGAAGTATTGGGCGCGTTTTGCCTATCCGAACCCGAAGCCGGTTCTGATGCCACTTCGCAAAAAACCACCGCCGAAGACAAAGGTGATTATTACCTGCTCAATGGCACCAAAAACTGGATTACCAACGGGGGCAATGCTTCTACTTACTTGGTGATAGCCCAAACCAATCCTGAACTCAAACACAAAGGCATCAATGTACTGATTGTAGAAAAAGGAATGTCCGGCTTCGTAGTAGGCAAAAAAGAAGACAAACTTGGTATTCGTGGCTCTGATACTCACTCATTGATGTTTACCGATGTCAAAGTTCCCAAAGAAAATCGCATTGGCGAAGACGGATTCGGGTTTAAATTTGCGATGCAAACCCTCAATGGCGGGCGCATAGGCATTGCCGCCCAAGCTTTGGGCATCGCTTCGGGGGCTTACGAACTTTCGCTCAAATATGCCAAAGAACGCAAATCATTTGGCAAACCCATTGCCGAACATCAAGCCATTCAATTCAAATTGGCAGAGATGGCCACCAAAATCAATGCCGCCCGCCTGCTCACCTTGCAAGCCGCCCGTATGAAAGATGCCGGAATGGATTATGTCAATGCGGCCGCCCAAGCCAAGTTATTTGCTTCGGAAGTAGCAATGGAAACAACCGTAGAAGCCGTACAAATTCACGGCGGTTATGGCTATGTCAAAGAATTTCACGTGGAGCGGATGATGCGCGATGCCAAAATTACCCAAATCTATGAAGGTACTTCCGAAATCCAAAAAATCGTGATTGCCCGCGAAGTTTTGCGTTAAATAATGGGAAATAATTTTTATACTTAAACCAAAACTCATAACTACTTGATTGTCAATTAGTTATGAGTTTTTAATTATATGACAAGTCTAATTCAAATTTTGAGCTATGAAAAAAAACCCGAAAACGTAGTCAGTTGTAAGATAGATCTTATCAATTTTCAGTTTTTTAATACCTTTCACTCCGCCATTTTTGAAATTTAAACAAATCAACAAAACCTACCTCCTAGCCCATTGGAGCTATGTTTCGTTTATAACAACTCCTCAAAAGCAAATTATTTCTTTGATTTTTACAATTTCAAAAATATTTTTTAGTAAAAATTCTCTTTTAGCGAAATTTCGCTTTTTTTATTCAAATCTTCCTTCTATTATTGCATTGTATTTTCACTTTTAGCGAAATTTCGCAACTTTACTTTAACGATTTCGTATGGAAAAAATAAACCGAAATCGTTTGCAAAAAAACCAAACAAAGTGTAAGTTTACAAGGCAAAATTTACACTCCCTAAAAGGTACAATCGAACAATAAATCATTTATTTAATCAAAAAAATCTTACAATGACCATAGAAGCAACTCTCTTAACCAACCGTATCGAAGTCTTAGCTCGAATGGAAGATGCCTTTCATACCATTCTAACCCCCGAGGCAATGGAATTTGTCGCCAAATTGCACAATGCATTCAATGCGCGCCGCCTCGAATTGCTCAAAAAACGCAAAGAACGCCAAATACAAATCAATGAAGGGCAAATGCCCGATTTTTTGCCCGAAACCGCTCACATTCGCCAAAGTGAGTGGCAAGCTCTACCCGTACCGGCTGATATTCAAGACCGTCGGGTGGAAATTACCGGACCCGTGGACAAAAAAATGATTATCAATGCCCTCAATTCGGGAGCTAAAGTCTTTATGGCGGATTTTGAAGATTCTAATGCCCCAACTTTCAAAAATATCATTGAGGGGCAAATCAACCTTCGAGATGCCATCAATCGCCAAATTGATTTTGTATCGCCCGAAGGCAAAGCCTATAAACTCAATCCGCAAACCGCTACCCTATTTGTCCGCCCGCGCGGGTGGCACTTAGACGAAAAAAACCTCAAAGTAGATGGCGAACCACTTTCGGGGGCTTTGGTTGATTTTGGCTTGTACTTTTTTCACAATGTCCAAAACTTGCTCAACCAAGGCACAGCTCCCTACTTTTATCTGCCCAAAATGGAAAGCCATTTGGAAGCCCGCCTCTGGAATGATGTTTTTAGCTTTGCTCAACAAGAGTTGGGCATACCACAAGGCACTATCAAGGCTACAGTTTTGATTGAAACCATCTTGGCGGCTTTTGAGATGGAGGAAATCATTTATGAACTTCGTGAGCATATTTGCGGTTTGAACGCCGGACGTTGGGATTATATTTTTAGTTGTATTAAAAAATTTGCCAACTTCCCCGACAAGACATTTGCCGACCGCGTGCAAGTAACGATGACTGTGCCGTTTATGCGGGCGTATGTCAAACTCTTGGTCAAAACTTGCCACAAACGCGGAGTACACGCGATGGGCGGTATGGCGGCGTTTATTCCTAGTCGCAAAGACGAGGAAATCAATCGCCAAGCCTTTGCCAAGGTAAAAGCCGACAAAGATTTGGAAGCCCAAACCGGTTTTGACGGTACTTGGGTGGCTCATCCCGATTTGGTCAAAGTGGCAATAGAGTCGTTTGACAAGGTCTTGGGCAATCGTGCCAATCAAAAAGATGAGACTATAAGCCAAACTTATACGGCTACTGCCTCCGAACTCATTGATTTTCAGATAGATGGCGGCAAAATTACCGAAGCCGGACTCCGAATGAATATCAATGTCGGTATTTTATACATCGAGTCGTGGTTGATGGGCGCAGGCGCGGCGGGCTTATATAATTTGATGGAAGATGCGGCTACCGCCGAAATATCGCGGGCGCAAGTGTGGCAATGGCTTCATACCAAAGCCAAACTCGACGACGGTCGGGCGATTACCTCCGAACTTTATAAGCAAATACTACCTGAGGAATTGAGCAAAATAAAACAATACGTAGGCGAAGAAAGATACGAAAAAGGTAAATTTGCCTTAGCTACCGAATTGTTTGATAAATTGGTAATGAGTACCGAATTTGCCGAGTTTCTCACCCTCAAAGCCTATCAATATTTATAAAAAATTTAAAATTGGTAATTGCTTGATAATCAATGATTTATGCAATTTTAATTTTTCAGTTTATTACCAATTCTTACTTTATAAATACCTCAGATTTTTCATTTAAATCATTATAAATCAATTAATTGACTCAATTACATCAAAAAATTGGGGTGCAAAATCTTTGTCTTTAGGTTTTTAAAACAAGGTATTCAATTAAACAAAAACAGTCCGGCGGGCTGTCATACAAAAAACTCCGTAACACAGTCCGCCGGGCTGTCATACAAAAAATAAAGGCAAGTAGCTCGCACCTACCTGCCTTTGCAAAAGCAATTCATTCACAATACTTAAATGTAACGATTATGAACAACAATCTCACAAAAGAACAAAAAATCCAGCAAATTACCAACGATTGGCTCACAAACCCACGCTGGGAAGGTGTGGAAAGACCCTATACTGCCGAAGAAGTCGTAAGTTTGCAAGGCTCATATCACATTGAGTACAGCATAGCCCGCTTAATGGCAGAAAAATTATTCTTCAAACTCAAAAACCAACCCTATATCGCCGGATTGGGCGCGCTTACCGGCAATCAAGCCATTCAAGAAGTACAAGCCGGTCTCGAGGCTATCTATTTGAGCGGCTGGCAAGTAGCCGCCGATGCCAACCTTGCCGGAGAAATGTACCCCGACCAAAGTTTGTATCCGGCCGACTCAGTTCCCAAAGTAGTGGAGCGAATCAACAATGCCTTGTTGCGCGCCGACCAAATTCAAAGTGTAAGTGGCAATGGCAATACCGACTATTTGGTGCCGATTGTTGCCGATGCCGAAGCCGGATTCGGGGGCAATTTGAATGCTTTTGAATTGATGAAAATGATGATAAAAGCCGGTGCCGCCGGAGTACATTTTGAAGACCAACTTTCGTCTGCCAAAAAATGCGGACATTTGGGCGGCAAAGTATTGGTACCTACCCAAGAAGCTATCAACAAATTGATTGCCGCACGCTTGGCTACCGATGTAATGAATGTACCAACCGTAGTAATCGCGCGCACCGATGCCGATGCTGCCAACTTGCTTACGGCTGACATTGACGAGCGCGACCATCGTTTTATTACCGGACAGCGCAGCTCGGAAGGGTTTTTCTACGTGAAAAACGGCATCGAGCAAGGCATTGACAGAGCCTTGTCTTATGCACCTTTTGCCGATTTGTTGTGGATGGAAACCTCCAAACCCGACTTGGGCGAAGCCCGTGAGTTTGCGCAAGGCGTACACGCCCAATATCCGGGTAAAATGCTTGCCTACAATTGCTCCCCGTCATTTAACTGGGCGGCTAAACTAAGCGAAAAAGAAATGGCTACCTTCCGCGAACAACTTGCCGAAATGGGCTATCGTTTCCAATTTATCACGCTTGCCGGTTTCCACGCCCTCAATACCAGTATGTTTGAGTTGGCAAGAGCTTACAAAATGAAAGGAATGTTGGGCTATTCTGAATTGCAACAACGCGAATTTGCCCTCCAAGCCGAAGGCTTCAAAGCCGTAAAACATCAGGCTTTTGTTGGTACGGGTTATTTTGATGCTGTTCAACAAGTCGTAATGAGCGGGCAAGCTTCTACCGTAGCACTCAAAGGCTCAACCGAAGAAGCGCAATTTGCCAAAGCAATTTAATGAAAGGGCAATTTTCAAATTTATATATTCAATCCCTTTGTTCCATTTCGGCAAAGTTTTAAACTTTGCCGAAGTTTACGAAGTTGATTCATTTGAAAATTTAAAAATATCAATTATGTGTTTTTATTGTTCAGTGGAAACCCTTGAGTCGTTGACTTAAGGGTTTTTTTCATAAATAATTGATTGTCAATTAATTACATAAACAACTTTCGTAGAGTTCTAATTATTGCGTGTAAAAACACTTCTTCATTGCTTTTTATTTAGAAAATGCTTTATTTTGTAAATAGTATAAATTACTACTTATAAAATAGGTAAATATGAATAACAACACCGAAAATGTAACTTTATTGACGGCATTCATCTTAGATGTAATGCGTGAAGTAGAAAAAGAAGTTGATGACTTGCGCGAATGTAAAAAAATAATTGCTTCGGTAAACCTCCAAAATCCTTATCAGCATATACCTATTGAGATTTATAACGAGCTTTGCGCTTGGGTTGAGCATCAACTTGGTTTGGAAGTACTTATCCGAGTCGGTTACAACATTGGTGAAACGGCTTACACCGCACTCATTGAAAATGCTATCATTGAAAAAAATGCCTCTCCACTAGCTACTCTGAAGGGCTTAGTCATTGCCGCCGAATCGATGATTGAAGACCCCGAAAATCGTGGTTGGCAAATTTTGGAGGCAGGCGAAAAGTCAATCTTGATTCGTCGCACCCAAACTTTTAACAGTCAATTACAATTGGGGGTTTTGAAGGGCTTGGTAGAAAAAAGCGGGAAAAATAAGGTAACCGTTGATTATGCCAAATCAGTGGCAAATGGCGATGAATTTGACGATTATTTGGTCGCTTGGGATTAATTAAGGTTACTGATTAAGAAATATATAAATCATTGATTATCAAGGATTAATAAAATTGTAATCCAGCCTAAAGGCTGTATTACATTCTGATTTGTCAAAAGTCAAAGATTATCAATAGATTATATTTCTTAGTTGAATCTTCAGCACTTTTTAGGAAAAACTGTAACACAGGCTTCCAGCCTGCGCGCGTAAGGGGCTTTAGTAATTTCTGAAAAGTACTGAAGAACCTTAAAAGAATTATAATTACTTGATTTTCAAGCAATTGTATTTTTTTAATGCGCTGAAAATTTAACAAATTTCCACGCAAGATGACTATTTGGGGAGATTTTAGTAATGTTTTTTGAATGTTTAATTTTTAAAAAAAATCCAAAATCCCCCCAAGCCGTCATCCTGTAAGGAACTTTGTTGAATTGTTATCTCTTAGAATTTTTCTGTAATAAATTGAACATCAATGAATTGTGCTTCTCCCCCTCTTTCGGAGGGGGTTGGGGGGAGGCTGAAAATAGTCCAAAAAATTCCTTACAGGATGACGCAGTTGTGTTATTTTTATTGGTTTAATTTTTTAATTAACTAATTGGTTATCAATATTTTATATGTTTTTGAAAAAATTATTTCATTTTTTTATTATATTAAAATAATACAATTTTGTTTTTGAAATAATTGATAATCCACTGAAAATAGTAAACTTTTGTGGTTCTTCATCACTTTTCAGGAATTGCCTTTGGCAATCCCTCTCGCTTTGTCATTCTGAGCGAAGCGAAGAATCTGAAACTCTTGATAATCAACGCTTTAGATTCTTCGATTACTTTTGTAATATAACTATCTCATTATCAAGTATTTACCAAAAAATTCACGTTATTTAACAATTTATCAATTTTTTTTCTCCAATTGCTCAATTCGTTTTTGCAAATCGGGCAGGCGGCGGAAAATTATCCAAGATTTCATAAAGCCTTTGACTTCAAAAGCCGGCGAACCAATAATCACCGAACCTGAGTCTTTGATGTCAGTATTTAAGCCCGATTGTGCACCAATTTTAGTATTATCGGCAATTTTGAGGTGACCGGCAAAGCCAACTTGCCCGCCGACCATACAGTTTTTACCAATTTTGGTAGAGCCGGAAATACCGGCTTGGGCGGCAATGACGGTATTTTCGCCAATTTCGGCATTGTGTCCTACTTGAATGAGGTTATCCAATTTTGTTCCTTTTCGAATAATGGTAGAACCCATCGTAGCACGGTCAATGGTAGTATTTGCCCCAATACTCACGTTATCCTCCAAAATCACATTGCCCAATTGTGGAATATTATCATAAGAACCATCGGCTTGGGGGGCAAAACCAAAACCATCAGCTCCAATGACCGCCCCCGAATGAATGATGCAATTTTGTCCGATTTGGGTATCAACATAAATTTTTGCTCCGGCATAAATAATAGAATTATCGCCGATGCTTACATTTTCGCCAATATATGCTTGCGGATAGATTTTGACATTTTTGCCAATTTTACAACCGGCTGATACATAGGCAAATGCCCCTATGTATGCCCCCTCTCCTACCTGAGCCTGCGGACTGACGAAGCTTGGCTGCTCGATACCTTTTTTTTGATTGAGGTAAAGGGCATTTTTGATTTTTTCGTATTCTTTGAGCAAGCGCGTAAATGCCGAATAAGCATCATCTACCACAATCAAAGCCGAATTGATTTCTTTTTTGGGTTGAAAACTACGGTTGATAATCACCGCAGTGGCATTGGTGGTATAAAGGTAGTTTTCGTATTTGGGGTTTGCCAAAAAACAAATGCTCTTGGGCAGATTAGGCTCATCAATTTTGCCCAATTTGTCCACTTCCAAACTAGCATCGCCTTGTACTTCGCCTCCGATTAATTGGGCAATTTGTTGTAAAGTAAATTTCATCTATAGTTATGAGAGTTTTGAGTCAAATAATTGATTATTTTTGTTTAATAACTCGATAAATTCTTTGAAATCCTTGTTCAGCACCATATTTCCAAGTATTATATTCGTTGCAAATTTGCTCTATAGTTGCGAATCTTGTTTCGTAAGGTTGAGTTTGCCAAAAGGCAAAATCATTGCCTTGTTCTTTTAGTTTCACTTTTCGGACTACCTTTATAATCATTTTTGCGGCTAAATTAGAATAAATAATTAAACAGCTATTAACTACAAAGTTCACCAAGTTTTGCCCAAAGGTACACAAAGGTAATTCTTAGTGAGCCTTTGTGGGCATTTCCTTAGTGTCCTTTGTGGTAAAAAATTATTCAAATAAAATTACATAATTAATTGATTATCAATTATTTACAAAAAATCAATCCCTCAACCAACACACATAATACTTTTTGACCAATTTGCGCAAAGCCTTGATATTGGGTAGGTCGGAAGCCTGCGCAATGTCCAATACTTCGCCTTTTTTGGTCAAAATATTGATTTGTTCGCCTTTGGCTAAGTAAGCCTCGTTGCTGGCTTCGCCCTCGACTAGCAAATATGGAGTCAAGTCTTCTTTGATTTGCAGTTTTTGACTAATGGACTGCCGCAAATTTTGCAAATCTTTGACATCCGATGGTTCGGTGGACAAAGTTATTTTAAATAATTTTCTTGTTAAAAGCCCTTGACTCAGTGTAGCCAATACCTTATCCGAATCTTGCGCCCAATATTTTAAAGAAAACCAAATATCATAATCATCTAATTGGGCAAAATTTTGCAAATATTCGGTCTGAGCTTGAAAATCGCTTAAAGCAATATTTTTTCGCAAAAAAGTAAGCAAATTAGGCGAAGCAAATACTTCCTTGCCCTGATGAATCAAGTCTTTGGCACGCAAAATGGCTTGAATCAGCATTTGTTCGGCGCAAATATTGGTTTTGTGCAAATAAACCTGCCAATACATCAATCTCCGCGCCGTGAGAAAACTCTCAATGCTATAAATGCCTTTTTCTTCTACAACCAATTCATCATTTGCCAAGTTGAGCATTTTAATAATGCGTTCAGAGCCAATCGTACCTTCCTGTACGCCGGTAAAAAAGCTATCACGTTGCAAATAATCCAGTCTATCCACATCTAATTGGCTCGACACCAATTGATGCAAAAAGCGGCGAGGATACGTATCGGTAAATATTTGAATGGCTATAGCCAGAGCATTGTTAAAATCTTGATTGATTTGGAGCATAAAAAGCCTCGAGATTTCTTCGTGAGGCACATTTTGCAAAATGGTATATTCTAAGGCGTGCGACATCGGTCCGTGTCCTATATCGTGCAAAAGAATCGCAATTTGGGCGGCTTCGTATTCTTGTGGGCTAATTTCAACCCCTTTGTTGCGCAATGAATTGAGGGCGGCTCCCATCAAGTGCATCGCCCCTAACGCGTGATGAAAGCGCGTATGTACCGCCCCCGGATATACATATTCCGATAACCCTAGTTGGCGAATTCGTCTAAGCCTTTGAAAATAAGGGTGTTGGATAATATCATATATCAATTCACTGCCTATTTGAATAAAACCGTGAACGGGGTCATTGACAATTTTTCGCTTATTCAAGGTAATCCCAATTTTAAGTGTATTTGCTTGATAATCAAACTATTAGCCCGTGGAGGCAATTAGTTTTACGGTAAAATTAACGCTAATTTCTCAAATTTGAGCTATTCACCATCGATTAAATCGCAGGACTTAAGTCAAAAAAGCTTCTAAGTCCATTTTCATCAACGCAAAATTGGTAGCCCCAAACGGGTAGCGCAAAATCGTGGATTTATAATATTCAAATTCTTGTTTAAAAGCCTGATTGCCAAACAAATCGGCGGCGGTTTTGTAACAATCCAAAGCTCGATTGTAATACCCTTGACACAAATAAACATTGCCCAAGTACAACCAATCGTATTTATCGCTGGGGTTTTGCAAATATTTTTCGGCTTCGTCGGCTTTTTGCAATACCCAATAGCAATAAGCAACTTGGCGTTTGTTCCAGAGGTCATCAGGGGCAAGTTGGTGGCATAATTGATGGTAGGAAAGCGCGGTATCAAAATCATTCAATTGTTGATAAATATAACCCAAATGCCCCAGATTCCAAGTATCGTTTTTGGCTAATTCATCTACTTTGAGGTGGTATTGCAAGGCTGTCGGGTAATCTTTGATTTGTTGGTAACAATACCCCACATTTTTTACATTCCACACATCATCGGGGGTTTTGTCATACACTTTCAAATGATATTGAAGGGCAAGTTTATATTCGCCGGTTTGTTGATAACAATAACCCAAATTTTTCAAATTCCAGACATCGGTATCGTCCAGTTTCTCGGCTTTCAAATGATAAATAAGGGCAGTTTTGTAATCACCTTGCATTTGATAACAATAGCCAATATTGCCGGTATTCCAAGCCGGTTCGCTGGTGTGGTGAGTTTCGGCTTCGAGATGATAGGTTAAGCCGGTTTGATAATCGCCCAACATTTGGTAACAATAGCCGATTTTGCCATAAATCCAGCCATCATTGGGGTCTAAGTCCTTGGATTTCAAGAACTTATCCAAAGCCGATTGATAATCTTTGCGCATCACATACACCCAGCCCCAGCGTTGAAAAACCCAATTTTTTTGTGGCTCAATCTCGGCATATTTTTGATAATAATCGATGGCTTTTTCATACTCATTCAATTGCTCGTAAGCATAAGCCAATTTATCAAGCGGTATTTCGCGCCCATTGGCTAAAAACTCCGCTTTTTTTAAGTATTGAGTCGCCGAAAAATACTTGCTTTGCTCATAAAAAGCCACACCCAAGGCGCGCATCAAATCAAAATGCTTAGGTAACTGCTTGGTAAGAGCCTCAAGCTCGAGGATTGGAATATAGGTACTAAATTGAGCAACTGACATTTTGTGGGTATGTTCTATATTTTTTTTCATTGTTCAATCGTCAAAAATAACTGAATTTTTGAAAATCAACGATAAATTTTAATTAGTTACTCAAGCCCGATTTGGATAAATGTTGGCGTGGTGGCAGGTGTCTAATTTTTGCTAAACAATGGATTGTCAATAAATTGCCAAGTATTATTTGCTAAAAGTAAATGACACTTTTTTTAGTTATTTTTAAAATATTGATAATCAGCTAGTTAGTAATTTTTAATAATCGGAAAATTAACTTTATTACACATATTAATTATAGGCAATTCAAAGGAGATACTCGCTTTAAGGGTGTACTACCTAAAAAATTATTCTCTGCAAAAAAACCTCTATCCGAGCAATTTTTTATACTTTTGTCGGCTGATTTTTGCCAAGTTCTCCCAAAAAATTTGAACCTTTTGAGAGAAAAAAATGTATTGATAAGTGAAAACGAAATAAACTTAATTTTAATTATATTTTAAACATTATGGGAAATACTCTCGAAGTAACCGACCAAACCTTTGCCGAAGTAGTAAAAAACTCGGACAAAACTGTATTAGTAGATTTTTGGGCAGAGTGGTGCGGTCCTTGTAAAATGCTTTCGCCAATCGTAGAAGAACTTGCCGTGGAGTTTGGCGACCAAGCCGTGATAGCCAAAGTAAACGTAGATGACAATATGCTTATTTCGCAAGAATTTAATATTCGTAGCATTCCTACTTTGTTGTTTTTCAAAAACGGCGAAGTGGTAGATAAGCAAGTAGGTTATGTACCCAAAAACGTATTGAAACAAAAATTAGAAGCTAATTTATAATCTCAAAGGGTTTAATCTTATTGATTAAGCCTTTGATTATCAATGATTTATAATTTTCTTTACAAAAATCGCAATTTAATCAATCATATAAATAGGCTGGAAAATAACCAGCCTATTTTTTTGTCTTTTCAATTTTTATCCTCCTAAAACGCTGATTATCAAGCACTTATAATTTACATATAATAACGATTGATAAAGTTGATAAAGAATAAAATCCAATCACTATTTGATAAGCAGTGAGTTATAGCTTAAAGTCTATAATTTTGGCTAAATTTGAAATTCATTGCCAATAATTTACAATAAACCACTGATTATCAAGTACTTATGAAACACTTATCACCTCAAGAATGGGAAGCCCAAGGCAAGTATTTTACTTACAAACAGCAAAAAATATTTTATCAAACTGCCGGACAAGGCGAAGTATTGGTTTGTATTCACGGATTTCCAACCTCAAGCTGGGATTGGTACAAAATGTGGTCAAATCTAAAGGCTCATTTTCAGGTAATTGCGCCGGATATGGTGGGTTTTGGATTTTCGGATAAGCCGCGCAAATATGCTTATTCTATTCACGACCAAGCCGATATGCACGAGGCATTGTTGGCACATTTGGGAATCAATACGGTTCATTTGCTCTCGCACGACTATGGCGACTCGGTAGCCCAAGAATTGATTGCCCGCTACAATGAACGCCAAAAACTTGGCAAACCAAATCTTGAAATCAAATCGCTTTGTTTGCTCAATGGCGGTATTTTTCCCGAAATGCACCGCGCCCGCCGCGTGCAAAAACTTTTGCAAAAACCCTTGATTGGCTGGCTAATTAGCCAATTATTTACCGAAAAACAATTTCAAAAAGGTTTTAGTGAGGTTTTTGGAGCAAATTCTAAACCCGATGCCGAAGAATTGAAGCATTTTTGGACGATTATCTGTCGGCAAAAAGGCAATAAAATCAGTCATAAACTCATTCATTACATTGCCAACCGCCGCCAACACCGCGACCGTTGGGTCAATGCTTTGATAGAAACCAGCGTACCACTTCGGCTTATCAATGGACCCGAAGACCCTGTTTCGGGCAGGCACGCCGCCGAGCGTTATCAAGAATTAATTCCTAAGCCGGATGTGGTTTTGCTGGCGGGCATTGGGCATTATCCCCAAACCGAAAATGCCGAAGGCGTGTGGGAAAATTATTGGGAGTTTGTGAAAAAATATACCAATTTGCAAAATTAGGAATTTTTAGATTTTATGGTAATTGTTGGTTAATTTTACTGATTGAAAATGAATAAATTATGATTTACGACTTCAAAGCTGAAGGTACAGATGCCGGATTGGATTTTGATATTCAACTCACGCCCAACAAACAAGTGTATTGTTTTATTGGGCAAAATGGTTGTGGGAAGACTAAATTTTTGGAGAATTTGGGGAGGAGTTTGGTTTTCGTTAGCTCTATTTTTGATGAAAAGCTAAATGAATATAAATATCATAAATTATTTTTTTTAAATAAAATTATGCAAACAATAGGGAGGTATGATTTGCATATCCCAAGAAATTTGATGATAGGTAGCAGAAAAATAAAAGATAAAAATATTGATGGCTGGAATTTTACATTTTTAGATCAAATATCAATATTTAGAGAACACTCAAAAGTTGGAAATTTTGACTATCCTATCGTTTTTTTAGGAGCCAAAAATAGGGGCTACATTAATAATATTGATGCTAAAAATATAAAAATTTTAGGAGATACTTCTGATAGGTTTTTAGAAGAATTTAGTCGATCTTTTCACTATATGAATAAAGGGTGTGATTTCAGTATGATGTAGTTAATTGTCTCTAGGGTAGAGGAATTTCCAAGCTTGTTCCCATCGACCTTTGGTCAAGACTAAACTTCTTAG
>JALONJ010000274.1 GCA_025455045.1 Microscillaceae bacterium
TATTTTTAAAATAATTGATGATTTGTCAAAAAAAGCGTATTTTTACATCATAATTAGCTCATTATCAAATAGTTACTAAAATATTCACGTTAATTTATATAAAAAATAAAATCTAAAAAGCTCCTATCCTAGTCTAATTTATATTTTAGCTAAAAATAGAAAAAAATTTATCACTTTACTCATTCAATACTTCGGGCAGTTTCTAAGCCCCCTGCCCCGCCAGAGGCGGGGATTTAGTTATGAGTTTTTTGTTAAATGCTTGATAATCAGTTAGTTACAAAAAAATATTCAAAATAATATAACTAACTGATAATCAATCGGTTATAAAAAATATCCAAAGTATTGCTGTTTGAAATTTACACATTAAGGAACAGATTCAAAATAAAATGATACTATTAAAAATATAATTAATTGAAAATCAGGCAATTAAATAATTCCTAATTATTAATTCCCAATTCCTAACAGTTGTTGTTCCCAATTATTAATTCCTAATTCCAATGGGTTTTCAAATCTCCATATATCATAGTCTAATTTTACTCGGGTTTATCACAGGGGCTTGCAGTTCACCCCCCGAAGGACAACAAACGGCAAAAAAAGCCAAAGACTCCCTTCACCAAGCCATTATACGTCCCCAAGAATTGAAAAAACCGCAAATTCGCCAAGATTCAATGATTAAATACCCCACCATCATTTTGCCCAATCATTCACCCAATCGGAGCGTTTTGCAAGCGCAGTTGGCGAGTGGCAATCCTGTCAAAATTATTTGCTATGGCAACAGCATTACCAGAGGATACAAAGTAGGTAGTTTTGATACGGTGGCGCAACCCTACCCCCAAGTATTGCAAAAATTATTGGCGGCGCATTACCAAAACTCGGCTATTCAAGTCATCAATCAAGGGCATAACGGCTGGCGAAGCGACCAAGGCAAGCTAAATCTGACAGATTTGGTTATCAATCAAAAACCTGATTGGGTCATACTTGAGTTTGGTATCAATGATGTGTATAGCGGCTTTTCGAAACAAGTTTATCAAAAGTATATGCAATTGATAATCAATGAGTTGCAAAAAAATAAATGCCAAATTATTCTATGCTCACCCACCCCGATTCTTAGTTCATACAACTCAAAATTATTGGAATACAGCCAAGTGTTGGCACAATTAGCCCAGCAAAATCAATGTAGTTTTGTGCATTGGCATCAGTGGATTAGCCAAAAAGCCGAGCAAGCCCAAACAAAACCTGAAGATTTATTGCCCGATGATATTCATTTTGCCGATGATAAATATGCTTGGCTCGCTCAAGCGATTTTTGATTGGTTGCAGGAAAAATGATAATTAAGTTAGTAAATAGTGAATAATAATAGACTTGCCACCCATTGATTATCAGCCAAAGGCAGACACAATCAAATATTTACAAAATTTATTTAAAAATACAATATGCAATCTATACTTTGAATATTTTTTGTAAGTACTTGATAATCAGTTAGTTATGCTGTTTTAAATATTTTTTTGTAAACGGTTGATTATCAAGTACTTAACGAAAAGCTCGGAAAAGAACCCTCTCTGGGGGTAGAAAGTTTAGAAACCGTCCGAACTATTGATAGCGAGAATGGCTGACATTTTGCTCCAAAAATAGTGTTTCAGTCAAAAACAACCATAACAACCCAATCTTCTACGCCAAACTTGCCAACAAATCTTCTATATCGGCAATTTTTTGCTGGCGGCTCAGGGATAGCGTATGTGGTTCGCGCTGATTGATAAGTTCGAGCGTTTGCAAGGATTTTTGTAATACATTGATAATCAAGTCATTAGCCTCATATTCTTCAAACCAAACCTCGCCTTTGGCTTGCAGCAAATCTGCCAAGATATGCAAATGCTCAGAGGTATAATTTTCATTGCTGGCTATATTTTTTGTAAAATCCTCTAATGAGCTGTCAATCAACCACTTAGCATCTAACTTCAGATAGCGTTCGGTAGTTTTTTGAATGAGTTGGTGGGCTTCGCCAAAGTTTTTCTGGGATTTGAAGCCCATAATTCGCGCCAAAATCACCGCAAAATCCTCCAATATTTGTAAAAAATAATCTCTGCGTAGCATAAAAAATGAAACTTATCAACAATAAACCTCTGATAATCAATGAATTATAAAAATTGTACCACAGCCTGTCTAGGCTGTGATAGGCACAGCCTAGAAGGCTGTAGTACATTCTATTTGTCAAAAGTCAAAGATAATCAACAATTTAATTTATTATGTCTTGCACCTGCATTACTCAGCTTTATTCAATCTTCACTTCGGGAGCTTTATCTTCAACATTATCGGGGCGATGAGCAAGTTCAATTGGAGAATCACCGGTCAAGCGTTGGGGCTTCTTTTGCAAAAAGTTACGAATCACTCTTTCGGCGGGCAAGAGCGTAAGTGCCAGCAGAATATTTAAACCCAATTTCAAAACCGGAATGCCATTGGCAAAATCATCCACATAGGGTTCAAAATATAAATTCATAAACTCAAACAAGGTAATAATTGCCACAATCGTAACCACAATCGCCCAGCGCGAGTCATTGCGAAAACGATTAAAAATATATGCCAAAACAAACAAACCCGCCAAAACCAAGATTTGCAAGCCATAAAACCAGTAGGTTTGCCAAAATGGAGGTTTGATTTCAAAAGCAAATACTTGTTCTTTGCTCACTTGTCCAAAAATATTTTTGGCGCGAATGTGCAATTTATACTTGCCGGTCGGAATGTAAGGAAACGAAACAATGGCTTTGGCATCCCAATCTGTCCATTCTTTGCTCAAACCCTCAAGCCAGTATTGATACTGCGTAGCCGACTCGTGGCGATAAAAAGGTGAAGCCATTTTGAAAGTAAACGACAAACCCTGCTGACTGTAATCCAATGCCAAATTTTCTAAGGGCAAAAGCACCATTTCTTGATTATTTTTATTTTGAATTACATTGCGGATAAAGGCCTCGAAACGGTTTTTTTCATTTAATTGAGCATCTGCGCCTACGCGATACAAAATATTGTTGCTAATCAGCCAAATATTTTGCCGATTGTCGACGTGAATATCTTGAATATCCTCAAACAATTCTAAAAAAATCGTCCGCAAAGAATCGCTTTTTAAAGGCTGCCCAATGTTTTGCCACCAGCCTTTACGAACCCAAGTAAAATTTGCCTGATTATACAAAACTGGCGAGCGCGGATTGAAATAACGTTGCAATTTGGCATCTCTGAACACTTTATCTTGCTTGGCATCATAGCCATAAATGCCCGAACTGAGAATAAATGCCAATTTGCCTTTCAAAACACGGGCGGTTACATTTTCGGAATAACTTTCTTCAAAAGGATAGGCTTTTGCCTTGCCAAATTTATCATTTTGGGTCAAATCCAGCCTAAACACTTGACTTTCAGCTCCTAACCAAAGTTGATTCTCAAACTCACAAACCGAATAGACGGCCGAGTTGAGGTCTTTTTGTTGGTCTTTGACTTGCCAAGAGCCTTTTTCATAAGCCAACAAAAACAAACCGCTATTGGTGGCTACATAAAATTGATTTGGCTTGCGCTGCGAAGGAGTGATAAAATTAATGTATTCATCTTTCAAAATGGGCTGGGCTACTATCTCCTCCCCCACTTTATAAGCCTGAAACAAGCCTATATTGCTGGCTATCAGCAATTTACCTTGATGATAAATCAATTGTTTGCATTTGCCTTCCAAGCCTTTTACTTTTTTATAAATATAAGGAATGGATTGCAAAGCGTAGGCTTTGCGGGCATCAACAGTGCTAAACAAAGTAGCTGTAAGTTCGGTACTCAAGGCGCGAGTCGGAACTTCGGCAATTTCGGCTTTTTCTTGAGTTTCAATGCGGCGTTTTTCAACTTTGTTGCCCAAGTTAGAATGGGTATAAGTTCGCACGCGCGTATTTTGTTTGGGTTCAATGATTTTGACGGTTTTGGTTACGGTCTCGACGGTTTTGAGGTAGCGTTGTTCTTTTTTTATCAAGCTCTCAATTTGTTCATAGCGATTGACTTTCATCAAATAAAACAAGCCATCGCCGGTTGCCAAATAAACCGAGTCATTGACCGAAAGTACGGTTTCTAAATTACCTTCCAAACCCGCATAGCCCGAAAAAGCTCGCAAAGGCAATTGTCGATCGGCTCTTGAAATACCTTTGGCGTGGCAAATCCAGATTCCGCCTTGATTGTCTTTGCACATTGCCGAAACCTCGTCATCGGGCAAGCCGGTTTGGAAGTTGATAATGGTTTGGGTAGCAAAAGTTTTTTTGTCAATCACAATCATTCCACCCGAAAGCGTGGCAAAGGCCAGTTCATTGTCCGACAAATTGAGGCTATTGTGGATTACATTGCCTTTGAGGTATTCATAAGCTACGGGAATGTATAATTGAAATTTTTTGCCATCAAACCAATAGGCGGAATTATTGCTCAAACCCAACAAAACCCGATTTTGGTCAAACTCCAAAGAGGTACGAATGTAGAGGTAGGCATACACATTTGAGTTAGACACATACAACCAAGCCTCGTTTTGTAAACGGTGCAAACCCTTGCCTTTCAGATTTAAAAACAATTGATTGCCCAATTGGGCAATGCCCATATAAATATCCTTATCGCTTGATTTCCAATACTTTAACACTTGATTGGTTTGGGGCGAAACTCGAAAAATGGCTTTGTTGCTATAAAAATAAAGGTACTCACCCACGGACAAAATTCGCAAAATTTCGCCAAAACCTTTATGCTCATCCGAAATTGAAACATAATAATCAATGCCTTTTTTGTTGGTGGCTATATAGCCAAAACCTTCACGACAACCCACGTACACGCGCCCGCTCGAGGCTTGGTAATGCAAGGAGTATGGTGTGTTGCTGGTGCTGATGATTTCCCAACTTACCCCATCATACGACAAAACCCCTTTTTTATTGGCAAAATAAACTATTCCATTTTTACCTTGTACGGCGGCGTGATTTTGATTATCAATATTTTTGATAGGAATTTGGTAATGATGCAGGTATAAATCGCCGGTTTGAGCATTGGCAAGAAATAAACCCTCGAGACCCAGGATAATGAAGATAAAACTTAAAGCAATCTGTCGCATTTTGTCAATTTGAAGCGGAATTTTAAAGGGATAACTTGCGCAAATTCAATGCCTGACTACAATTATTGAGATTAAGTTTTTTAGAAAAGATTTGTAGCTTGTGCATCATTATTATTATAGCATTTGTGTATATTTGTTATCAATGTAGAGCATTATTTAGCTTTTGGGTTAGTATAAAAAAACACAACTTTCATTTAAAACATTGATTATCAGATATTTATAACATTGCCTGATTCTATTTATCATCTAATTTCTAATCGTATGCAAGACCATATCAATCGCCGCGACTGGCTCAAATCGGGAGCTTTGGGAGCATTGGGACTTTCTTTAACCACCACGTGGGAGCTTGCCCAAGCCGAAACCGGCTTTAGCCCTGCCGAAATCATCAAGCTATCGGGCAACGAAAACCCCTATGGACCGGCTAAATCTGCCCAAAAAGCCATCGTTGAAGCACTAATGAAATCAAATCGCTACGCTAGTGAAGATGATTTGATTCAATTGATTGCCAAACGCGAAAAAGTAGCCCCCGAATGTATCGTGTTAGGTGCGGGTTCGTCTGAGCTATTGTATTTGATTGCCAATTTATACGGTAGAGGCAAGAGTGTGGTATTGCCTGAAATCACTTTTTTTGGGTTTGTCAAATTCTGCCAAGTTTTGGGGGCAAAAATTCAAAAAGTACCGATGAGCGCACAAATGGAAATCGACCTCAAAGCAATGGAAAAAAACATCCAAACCGATACAGGTTTGGTCTTTGTCGCTAACCCCAACAATCCGACCGGCACTATTTTGCCAAGTACCGATTTGAAAGAATTTTGCTTACAAGCTGCCCAAAAAACCATTGTATTTGTCGATGAGGCTTATATTGAGTTCGCACAGTCGGCTTATTACGGTTCAATGATTGACTTGGTGCGTCAAAATCACAATGTCATCATTACTCGTACATTTTCTAAGATATACGGCTTGGCGGGGCTTAGAATTGGTTATTTGTTGGCTAAACCGGAAATAGCCAAGCAAATTCGAGAAATAAGGATAGGCTTACCCAATGTACTTGGCTTGGCGGCGGCAGTGGCTACCTACAACGATTATAGCTTTTTGGATATGGTAAAACAAAAAAATGAAGAAGTAAAAGCCTATTTTACCAAGGAATTGGATAAAATGAAAATGGCTTACTTGCCCGATCCAACCAATTTTTTGTATGTCAATGTCAATGAAGATGCCAATAATTTTCGGCAAAAGCTCCAACAACAAAACATACTCATCACTACCCGCGAAAGTTCTACTTGGGCGCGCATTACCGTAGGTACTAAAGAAGAAATGACTAAATTGGCAAGCGCAATGCAAAAAATGAAAAGTTAGAAATAAGACAATTTTCAAGGAATTAGGAATTAAGCATTCCGAAAATAAATAAACCCGAAAGCTTTTAAAAACTTTCGGGTTTTGTTGTAAATACCTGATAATCAATCAGTTATACAAATTTACTAAAATTATTAATGGTTTTCTTTTTCTTATCAGTATAAGGCGGATAAAGCATTTTGAGGGTTGTCCAACCGATGTTTTGTTTCAAAACCGCCCTTTCATTCGAAAATCCGGCAAATCCATAAAACCCGTGAGTTTTGCCAATTCCGCTATTATTTACGCCCCCAAAAGGCAAATCCGGATTAGAGATGTGCGCCAAGGTTTCGTTGATTGCCGTTCCTCCGGCTGAAGTATTGTTTACTACTTGGTTTTGCACACTTTTATCTTTGCTAAATACATACAAAGCCAAAGGTTTGGGCTTGGTATTCACATAATCAGTGGCTTCTTTGAGACTGCGGAAGGTAATAATGGGCAACACCGGTCCAAAAATTTCTTCGTGCATTACTTCCATTCCATCATTTACATTGCTCAAAATAGTGGGCGATATGTAGTTTTCATTGGCATCCAGATTGCCTCCAAACTCCATTTCAGCCCCATTTTGCATGGCATTATCCAGCAAATTTTTGATTCTTAGGAAATGACGTTGATTGACAATTCGCGCGTAGCTGTCCGATTTTTGGGCTTCTTGTCCATAATATTTTTGAATATTATTTTTCATTTCGCTGATGAGTTGGTCTTTGACATTTTCGTGAACCAACACATAATCAGGCGCAATGCAAGTTTGCCCACAATTGAAAAACTTGCCCCAAGCAATTTTTTCGGCGGCATCTTTAATATTTGCCGATTGGTCAACAATGGTCGGCGATTTGCCCCCCAACTCGAGCGTAACCGAAGTAAGGTTTTCGGCGGCGGCGCGCATAATTACCTTACCCAACATCGGGCTACCGGTAAAGAAAATATGGTCAAAAGGTTTTTTCAATAAAGTCTGCGCCACTTGGGCATCCCCTTCAAGCACCGCTATTTCATCTTCTTTAAACAATTGCGCCAACATTTTTTTGATAACCGCCGAAGTATGCGGAGTCATTTCTGAAGGCTTGATAATGGCGGTATTACCGGCGGCAATGGCATACAAAAGTGGGTCAATTGCCAACTGAAAAGGATAATTCCAAGGCGAAATAATCAAACAAACTCCTTTGGGTTCATACACCACATAGCCTTTGGTCAGGAGCATATTCATGGGTGTAGCCACTCGTTTGGGTTTCATCCACTTGCGTAAATGGCTCACAATGTGAGAGATAGAACCTAATACGCCAAAAATTTCGCCCAAATCAGCCTCTGCCGAAGACTTGCGAAAATCGGCATATACAGCTTGGTGAATTTGCTCACGGTACTCTAGAATTAATTTTTTGAGGGCTTTCAATTTCGCAACCCGCTCTTTAGCAGTCGTATTTTTGATGTTTTGGGCATTGCGCTTTTGTGCCTCAAATATTCTTTGCACGTCTTGATCCACGAGCTTCATATCAGGGGCGGTCAATATTGAGTTTTCCATTCTTTGCTTATGATTTGATGATTAAAAATCGGTAATTTAATTAAAATTTAAACGTAAAATACTGATTATCAGCACTTTATAAAAAAATTATTTCCTTGTAAATTTAATAAGTTCCAAATTACTAAAGTTTTTTTAATAATTTTTATGAATAAAATACTTTTTTAATTTATTTGTTTCAAAAGAAAGTAAAAATCGCTGATTTTTTGGGAAAATTTTGTAGAATAGCCAGTAATTCCCATTAGATTTTTTTATCAGCCTATTTTTATTTTAAACAATTGATAGTGAACTACTTATGAAGAAGTTTGTTACTCATCTTTCTTTTGTCTTGATACAAAAGAAACAAAAAATCAAGCCTGTACCGAAATTGTACCTGAATTTTGCCCGCCAAACCGAAAATTCATTGAGCCGCTCGCTTTGCTCGCTTCATAATGAATTTTTACGGTTTGACGAACAAAATTCTAGGTATTTCGCTTAGGGCGATTGAATGAAAATACAAATAAAATCTTGATT
>JALONJ010000275.1 GCA_025455045.1 Microscillaceae bacterium
CCATTTTTTCTTGGATTTGTCCTATTCAGGAAGCCCAAACTAACCCTACTTAGAAAAATACAATTTTCTCTGGTAAATAGTTTCCTTAAAGTCTATAAAGGCTAAAAATAGAATATTTAGATTTAAAACCCAAAACAAATGCTAAAATATGACAAAATTGTTTCTATTTTTACCATTTACACTTTGGTCAAAATTTTCAGCCAACTCTCATCTTACTTTAGCATTTTTTGCAAATCACAAATTTCACCTGCTACATCTACCAAATTTTTTAAATCTTCAAGTTTTTTTAAAGTTTCTTGCAAAAATTTTTGATGTGCCGGTGAGTCCATCTGAAAAGGCTGGTGTTGCAGTGCTTTGGCTAGTTTTTCCCATTTTTGCAAAAAATCCAGCGTGGCCCGAGAAAAATAAGTTTGCCCAAATTTTTGCCAAATATAATCCTCCGCTACCGCGCTGGGGTGGAGCATATCGGCGGCATAAAAGCGATAATCGCGTAAATCGTCTAACAAAATTTCATAACTCGGAAAGTACTGTATATCAGGCAATTGACTCATTATTTGATAACAAGCCAAACGCAGAACCGCCTTGCTCACACTATTTAGCTCTAGGGTATCTTTGAGATGCCGCACGGGGCTTACCGTCAAAATTATTTTGATACGAGGATTATAATTTTTTAATTTTTGGAAAACACTTTCAAAATCACTAACAATTGCCTCAACCGTGAGTAGTTTTTTTTGAAACAAATGACCGGCTTGTTTGTGGCAATTTGCCACTACTTGCGCACTCTCGAGCAGCTCGTACACCCAAGCCGTACCCAAAGTCAGCAAGATAAATTCAGAGTTTTGGAGAAAATCTTGCACGCTAACTAATTGATTTTCAAGGTTTTGCTTTAGGATTTCCGGCTCTTGGGCTACCCAATCCGAATGAAAATCATAATGATACCACAAGCCTTGATTCATTACAAAATGCTCGGGTTGGGGGCTTTGGTTTTCCAAACTCATTGTCAATAATTTGCTCAATGAAATCGGATTAAATATAACCCCAAAAGGATTGGTAAGTACTTGCAACTTATTGGTTTTCAGGCGATTACCCATAGTATCGGCAAAGCAAGAACCCAGCGACAAAATCGGGGCTTTTAAATCAATTTGCCAATTGCTGGCTTGGGGAATCAACTCAGTACGAAACATCTTAAATAGAAGATATAAGGTTTGTGATGAATGAGGAAACTTGCTTAGTTTATTGATTAAGTAAGGAGCTAAATTACTTAGCCTATAATTCTTCGCAGGGCTTCACGTTTGCTCAGAGGTGCGAGTTGCGAGGCATTTTCAGTTACAAACTCTTTTACTTTGTCGGGGGCAGTTTTGCCATATTCGCGCAAAGCCCACCCAATGGCTTTTTGAATAAAAAACTCTTGGCTATCACACATTTGCAAGATATTGGCAAACAATAAATCGGCATCGGTTTGTTGTTTGTAAGCAATCTGAAAAATAATCGCTACTCTTTGCAGCCACATATTGCCCAAATTGAGCCATTTTTGTGTACGATCAAGTTTGTATTGCGGAAATACGCGAAAATAATCACCTACCAGATGCGCCAAAGCATCTACGGTATCCCACCAAGCGTGACGAACAATGAAATATTCAAGCAAATCCAAATCGGTTTCAAGCAATTTTTTGCGAAATTTTGTCAAAATCTCAATCGCTACGTGTTGATACTCTCGATAGGGCAAGTCATATATTTTTTTGAGAGTTTCAGCTAAATTCACTCGATTGGGAAAATCGTACTCTTGCCCAAAAGACTGCAAAATTTGGCGCAATAAAGGAGTTTTGATACCCAAAAACTCAAATTGATTGCGCAAATATGCCTTTTGGTATTGCGCATTTTCGGCGTTTTTGTGGGTTTCAAAGGCTATTTGTAATTGACGGAGGTAGGCATCATTGTGCATCATTGTAGTTTTCAATGACAAAAAGAGATTGCCAATAACTTATAAGTTAGGTTCTTTGCTACTTTTTTAGTAAAAATTGTAACGTAGGCTGTCTAGCCTGCCCGCGTAAATGAGTTGAGGCTTAGAATAAAGCTCGAGCTTCCTCAAGATGGGTAAAGAACGAAAAAGCCATAACCATTTGAAAATCAAATAGTTATGGATTTTTATAGGTATTTTTTTGATTACATATTTACTTTGGGTTTTTTCTTCTCCATTTTGCGCATTGCTTCCACAATCACGGTGAGGGCATTGCGCTTGGGGTCAGTCATTTTGACAATCATTTCCGAGGCAAGGGTGTTGCCACTTGGGGCAGAAGATTTGGCAATAATGGATTTGAAATTGGGTAAGAAAATTTCTTTCAAATTTTTGCTGTCGGCATCACTCATAGTGCTTTCCGGTAGAAGTTTGGTCAATTGAACGACATCGGCTTGCCAAAAACCTATAGCTCCGTTGCCATAATCAGCCCATTCAGCATTGAGTTTTTCTTTGGCATTTACAAAGTTGTCTTTGATTTCGGTAGTGCCGGTAATGAATATCATATTGTCGCGTTCTACGAGGTAGAACTTGCCCAAGTCATCGGATTTGTAGAAATAATAATTTTCTTTTTTCTTGATGGGTGAGATGGGCAAGTTGCTAACGTTCTCGAGCAGTTTGTCTAGGTTTTTGCGGTTGTTGATGCCAATGCCAATGGCATACTCGACGGCTTCTGCCGAAAAAAACGAGGTGTTTACATCTCGAACTGCCAAAACCACATCACCATTGAAGGTATCAAAAAGTTCGGCTTGCGACATTTCCATTACTTCCATCAAACCCAGCGCAAATTTTACATCTTTGGTTTCCAAAATGCCCGATTCGGTCAAAAGTTTTTGTACACCTTTCATACCGGCACCGCCGCCGGTAGCCATTATTGGGTCTTTGATAGGAATGGCTTTGATGAGTGCGGCATCCATCCGGCTTTTGAAGAGGTCTTGGTATTTTTCTTGAATTTTGGGGTTGAGTACCGAAATGCCTTTCATCGCAATTTGTCCATTCTCGAAGCGCAAAGTACCACTAAAAAACTGGGTTATTTGCAACAAATCTTTTATATTTTGCATAGATTCGGGCAGGAGGCTGAGGTAACTTTCTAGGTCGGGGCTTGATTTTTGGTAGTCAGCCCAAAAAGCGCAATCGTATTCCCCTTGCAAAAGCTCTTTGAACTGGGCATTTTTGGCTTCCAAAGATTCGGTGCTTTGGGTATTGCGAATTTTATCAAAGCGGTTTTTGAGGTTGGGTTCAGTAGTTTTTTCGCCCAAAGATACGACCCATACTTTTTTGTCTTGCCAGCCGACCATTGCCAAGTTGTCGATATTCATAAATTTGAGTTTGCCCGCCGATTTCACTTCACGCTTGGGGTAGCTGGCTTTGAGGGCTTTCTCAAAGCGGCTTTCGCTATTGAGTTGAAAAACTCCGGCTACATAGCGGTCGGTTTCTTGGGCATTTACTTTGGCAAAAATATAGCCATCGGCTTGGTAATCAATGCCTGAGTTTAGGATTTGGGCGGTAATATCGGCTTCTTCGCCCAAATAAAAATTGCGCAATAGTTCAGGATTGAGCATATCTTGCCATTGCATTGCTTTGGCGGTCATCGCTTTGAAATTGAAACCAACTACCGTAGTAGCATCAGCCGGAATGTGGGTAGGAGCTACTACTTTGGAGTTACAAGCATTGAGACCAATGATTAAACCAAACAAAAAAATATAAGCTAAACCAAAAATCGGGTGTTTTTTCATTATCATTTCACTTTTAGCGTTATGGCGTTTTTCTTTATAATTTTATATAATTGACTGCTTATCAAATACTTATATATTTTACAATATGATTTGTCATTAAATATAAGTCAAAAACTACTGAAGATTCAAACATTCAAACAATTTTCGTTTTGTCGCCGGCTTGGCTTGATTCATAGATTAAAAAAGGTAATGGGAATTATGTAGCAGTCAAAATATGTAAATCACTGATAGTCAAGTGCTTACATAATTCCTATTTCTTAATTCTAAATTTCTAATTTCTTAGCTTTACTTTTGCAAACTTAGTTATTTAATTTCAAATCTATAAATTTATGATGATTGTTACCGGAGCTGCCGGATTTATCGGTAGTTGCTTAATCACCCATTTGAATAATCATAATTTTAATTATATTGTAGCGGTTGATGATTTTTCCAATTTGGAAAAAAACAAAAATCTGACCGGCAAAAAAATCCACGAGCAAGTAGATAGAAAGGTTTTTTTTGAGTGGTTGGACAAAAACCAAGCTCAAGTAGAGTTTATTTTTCATATTGGGGCGCGCACCGATACAACTGAGTTTGATGTCGAGATTTTTAATGAACTCAATCTCAATTATACCAAAAAAATTTGGCAGGCTTGTATCGATTATCAAATTCCTTTGGTGTATGCGTCTTCGGCGGCAACGTATGGGGCGGGTGAATTGGGCTACCAAGATGACGAAAACATCATTCCTCAGCTCAAACCTCTGAATCCTTATGGCGATTCCAAAAATGATTTTGATATTTGGGCTTTGCAACAAACCGAAAAACCTTTTTTTTGGGCGGGTTTGAAGTTTTTTAATGTTTATGGACCCAATGAATATCACAAAGGGCGAATGGCATCGGTGATTTTTCACGCTTTCAAACAAATCCAACAAACCGGCAAAATGCGCCTTTTTCGCTCGCATCGCCCCGATTTTAAAGACGGCGAGCAAATGCGCGATTTTGTATATGTCAAAGATGTGGTTGAAGTATGCTACTTTTTGATGCACCACCGCAAAAACTCTGGCATTTACAACTTGGGAAGCGGCAAAGCTCGTACTTTTTTGGATTTGGCACGCCAAACTTTTCAAGCTATGGACATCGCCGAAAACATTGAATTTGTGGATACTCCGATAGATATTCGAGATAAATACCAATATTTTACCGAAGCCTCGATGCACAAATTGCAACAAATTGGTTATCAAAAACCTTTTTATACTTTAGAAGCCGGTATTGCCGATTATGTGCAGAATTATTTGCAAAAAGGTATTTATTTTTAAAATCAAACTTTGGATAATTCGTTACCTAAACGAATAGTTGGAGCTTCGTATTATTCTAAATAAATCAAGCAATTAGCAAAACATAGCTACGGATTATCAGGTGTTTATGAAATTTATAATTTCCGATTAATCACCTGATTTTCAATTACTTAGCTCCCAACTAGGAACTCGGAATTAGAAACTTTACGAACTATTGGATTTTACAACTTCAAAAAAAACCCAGAATTAAACTTTAATTTTGATGAATCGATTAAAAATTTTAGTGGTAATTGTCGGCTTGGCAAGTTTGATGGCTTGCAAAGAAGCCCCCAAACTAGACAATTTTGACAAAACCGAGTGGGTCAAAGACCGACAAGCCTGCCTCAATTTGCGTTCAAAATATCTTGCCAGCCTCGAAAGCCAAAAACTAAAACTAAAAGGGCTGGGGCAAAACCAAGTGATGCAATTATTGGGCAAACCCGATATTCAGGAATTGTATAATCGGAATCAAAGATTTTATATTTATTTTTACGAAAAAGGGGCGCAATGTGAGGGCAAAGCGGATATAATCAACGGCAAAGTTATCAAAATCCGCATCAGTGCTTTAGATGCCGTTACTGAGGTTTTGATACAAAAATAATTTATTATATAAGTACTTGATAATCAATTACTTAACTCGCTTTTAAGCGGCTAAACCAAAATTTATATTTTAATCACCAACAAAGTGAAACTATTAACCAAAACAACCTTATATTATTTTACACTTTCGGGGATTGTGTTTATAGTTGGGGGCATTATTACATTTTTCTTGGTGCGCGTAGCCATTGACCAAGACATCAATGAGTTTTTTAATCGTGCCGAAGAAAGATTGATGAAACGAATCGAGAAAGGCGAATTTGACCTCCAAAACCCACCCAAGTATTCGCGTTTTGTCATCAAAAGTTTAGCCCAAAAGCCTGACAATCAGGCTCTTATGCCGGTTTTCAAAGATACTATTATGCGTTTTGACAATTGGGAAATGAACTTTCGCCAAAAAACTTTTGTCCGAGAAATCAAGGGTAAGTATTATCAAATCAAATTTGTAAAATCTTTGGAAGATGCCGAGAGCGAAATAGAGGCAGTATTATATACTATTTTGGGCTTGTTTGTGGCTTTGATGTCGGTTTTGATTGGTTTTAATTATTTTTTGGCAAAGCGAATATGGCATCCGTTTAATCAAACTTTGGCGCAAATCAAAAATTTTAATTTGCGCGACAAGAAAAAACTGGAACTACCCCATACCAACATTGTAGAATTTGACGAGTTGAATCGATTGGTGGGCGAAATGACCGAAAAAATTCGCCAAGATTACAACAGTTTGAAAGAATTTACCGAAAATGCCTCGCACGAACTCCAAACCCCTTTGGCGATTATTCAATCCAAATTAGAAATTCTCATCGAGAATCCCAATACCACCGAAGAACAAAGCAAATTGATTGAGTCGGCGTATGAGGCTACCTCCAAACTTTCGCGCTTGGGCAGGGCTTTGGCTTTGCTTACTCGTATTGAAAATCAGGAGTTTAGCGACTTTCAAACCCTCAATTTTCAACAAGTACTTGCCAAAAATCTTGAGCATTTTAAAGAGTTATTGGAGCTACGCCAAATCAAACTGACAACTCACACGGCGGCTGAGGTAGTACTCCAAATTGACCCTTCTTTGGCAGATATGCTCTTGAGCAATTTGCTCAAAAACGCCATTCGCCACAACATTCCGCAAGGCAAAATTGAAATTGATTTGTGCAATCAAAAATTTTTGATTCGCAATACGGGCAAACCCTTGCAAGTTCCGCCGCATACTTTATTTGAGCGTTTTCAAAAAGACAACCCGGCATCCGGCTCACTGGGATTGGGCTTGGCAATTGTCAAAAAAATCTGTGAAGTCAATCAATTTCTGATTCATTATACCTGCGAAGCGGGTTGGCATCAAGTAGAAGTAGTATTTCATAAAGTAAATACCGGACCAAAAAATAAAAATTTGGTCTCTTTATAGGTTTGATGGGTCTATTGCCGGTAAGTTTTGTCAGTAGTCTGTCATTTGAAACTCTATAGCTCCCGAATGACTAAAATCCGATTTGACAGTCAGCCTTTGGCGAATATAATATTTGTCTTTGAATTCTACTACGGCAGTGTTGGGCGGAATTTTTCCGAGATTGTGCGCATACAAAACCAATAAATTTGTGCCTTTTTGGGGTATCAGGTTCAAGATTTTGGGTTTTTTGGTAGCCATATAATTGCGCAAAACCCATTCGCCGTTGAAGTTTAGCGAAATTGAATCACCATCTTGCTTACCATAATCAAAAATACTGATTTGCAGTTTGCCGGCTCTGATTTTAAAGGTAGCTTGTTTTTCCACCTTACGTCCATTGACCTGAAGATTGGAAGCATTTGGCAATCGTTGATTCATAATCATTTGACTATCAGGCACTTGAGTCAAAGAAAAATTATCCAAAAAATAATAAGCCCCGGTACTGTTTTCTTTAAAAACTCGGGCGTACTGGGTCTGTTTATCCGATTGAAAATTGCCCAGCGTAAGGTAAGCATACTCGGTTTGGGCAGTAAATTGGAAGCTGATTTTTTGCCAAGTAAAGGGTTTGAGAACTTCTTGAGCTTGCCAATGTGGGGTTTGGCTGATTACTTCGCCCATTTTTTGAATGGGTTTTTCAACTGATAACAAACAGCCCAAATTATTGGTAGCTCCGGCACAATACGGGTTTTGCCAAGCCAAACTGACATAAAAACTCAATTCGTATCTTTGCCCTTTAGTCAGTGGCGTTTTGAGGCGGGTACTGATATATTCTCGATAGTTATCTGCCCAGCCCGCCAAAGTCAAAAGCCCCACTACTGCCGCGCTGTCTTGTGCCTCCAAACTCCCGTGATAGGTATTGGGCAAACGCGCCTCTTGCCCGCCTAAGCGATGTTTATAATCGGGTGTGCCATAAGGAAACCGGCTTTTGCCATTCAGGTTATCCCAGTTTTTTACAAAGCCGACAAACGAGCCATCACGCTGGGGCAGGCTGTCATATTCCTCAAAACTAGGATTGAGGATAAGATTTTGGGCAAGCGTAATTTGATTAAAAATAATCCAAATAAATAGTAAGTGTATCTTCATCTTTTGAACAAAAACAGTAAGTAATTGATAATCAATTAGTTATGAATTATTTGGTTTTTTTAAATGTAAATCCTTCAAATAACATTCAAAAAATTTGCCGATAAATCTTGCACCTTATGTTTGTAATTATTTCGATGTTTTCTAACTGATTGGCTAAATGCAGTCAGGGCGAATATTTTAGTAATCCATTGGCTATCAATAAGTTATGGTTTAAAATAGCAAATTTTTAGCTTTTTTATCATTATTTTAACGTGAATATTTTTATAACTAATTGATAATCAAATAATTATAATGTAAAAAATACATTTTTTCGGTAAATTATAAATTATATTTAAAATAA
>JALONJ010000276.1 GCA_025455045.1 Microscillaceae bacterium
TAATACAATTTTATTTTAAACATAATTTATAATTTACCGAAAAAATGTATTTTTTACATTATAATTATTTGATTATCAATTAGTTATAAAAATATTCACATTAATTTAAACAAAAAAATAAACTCAAAAATTATTTCAAGTTTATTTTTTATAACTATCTGGTTATCAAATACTTACATTCTTGGCTTATCCTTAGCCCACAGCCCACCCCGCCATAAACCACTTGAGGCGGTTAGCAGGTCAGAGACCTTCTGTTTCATTGATCGTGTTAAGTCTCCCTACGGAAGACTTGACAAAACAGGAGGTAAAGTGGCATTATTCATTATTCACTGTTTTACATCTTTTCCGGCACGTCAATTCCCAACAAATCCATTGCTTTTTGAATTACTTGAGCGGTCATTGCTGATAAAGCTACGCGAAAAGATTTGGCAGCCTCGGTTTCAGCATTGAAAATGGAACATTCAGCAAAAAACTTACTATAACCTTTGGCTACTTCGTAGGCGTATTGCGCGATTACCGATGGGGCATAACCTTCGGCGGCTTCTTTAATTTTAGCTGGCAAACTTGCCAACAATTGCAATAAATGATTTTCTGCCGAATGTAATTGCGTATAGGCTTGATAATCAATCACTTGCGAGCTTACATTTAATTGTTTGGCTTTACGCAAAATGGAATTAATTCGTGCAAAATTGTATTGAATAAACGGCGCGGCATCGCCCTGAAAATCAACCGATTCTTGGGGATTAAAGAGCATTTTTTTCTTGGGGTCGACTTTCAACAAGAAATATTTGATTGCGCCAGTGCCAATGATATGATAGAGTTTTTGCAATTCTTCGGGTGTGAAATCATCGGTTTTGCCGAGTTCATCGGTTTTTTCTTGGGCAATTTTGAGCATTTCTGCCAACAAATCATCGGCATCTACCACTGTGCCTTCGCGCGATTTCATTTTGCCTTCGGGCAACTCCACCATTCCGTAGCTGAGGTGATACAAGCCGGGGGCATAGCTTCTGCCGAGTTTGTCTAAGATTTTGAATAAAACTTTGAAATGATAATCTTGCTCATTGCCCACTACATAAATGGACTTATCTAATTGATAATCAGCATATTTCAAATCAGCCGTTCCCAAATCTTGAGTCATATAAACCGAAGTACCATTGGACCGAAGCAGGATTTTTTTGTCCAATTTTTCGGCAGTCAAATCAATCCAAACCGAAGTATCTTCCGCCCGATAAAATACACCTTTGTCCAAACCTTCTTGTACAATGTCTTTGCCCAACAAATAAGTATCGGATTCATAATACGTTTTATCAAAACTCACGCCCACTTTTTGGTAAGTTTCATTAAAACCGGCATACACCCAGCCATTCATTTTTTTCCATAAATCAACGGTAGCCGAGTCGCCTTTTTCCCATTGAATTAATAGTTGTTCTGCTTCTTGCAAAGCTGGCGTAGCGGGGTTTTTTTCGTTGGTTTGTTCGGGTTTAATTTGGCTTTTGTGCAATTTATCAAACTCCACATAATATTTGCCAACCAAATGATCACCTTTGATGCCGGCAGTTTCAGGGGTTTCGCCTTCACCAAGTTTTTGATACGCCAACATTGATTTACAAATATGAATGCCTCGGTCATTGACAATACAAGTTTTGGAAACTTCATAACCATTGGCTTCTAAAATTTTTGCCATTGACCAACCCAAGAAAATATTGCGTAAATGCCCCAAATGCAAGGGTTTGTTGGTATTGGGCGAAGAATATTCTACCATTACTCTTTGACCATTTTGGGGAGCATAGCCAAAATTTTTATCGGTGCGCATTTGATTAAAAACCTGCAACCACACTTGGTCGTTAATTGTGAGGTTCAAAAAACCCTTCGCTACATTAAATTGGGTAACAATTCCGCTTTTCTCGACCAAATACTGCCCGATGGCTTGGGCAAGGCTCTCGGGCGATTGTCCCAGCTCTTTTGCCAAGCCAAAGGTAACTAGGGTATGCGAACCTTCAAAATTGGCGTTGGTGGCTTGCAAAATGATTTTTTCAACTTTTTTATGATAAAGGGCTTCCGTGGCAGCTTGAATGTTTTGAATTAAATTTTGTTCTATGAATGACATTGGATTTTTAGCTTTTTTGAATTGGCAAAATTGCAAATTTTATTTTTAAAATGCAATTAATTGATTATCAGCTAGTTATAAAATTTACTTTATTTCCCATTTTTGGGTTCTGGTGCTATAACGCAAATAAGGCGGGTCAAAGCCCTGCACAAAAGTAAGCTCAAAATGCTGATTGTCAATGATTTTAAATTCCGGTACGTGCGCTTGATAAGGTGTAAGTGGGTTGAGCCGAGCCAAGGTATGCCAGTCGTTTTCTGCCGGAAATTTGCCATACTTCTGGCGATAATTTTGGAGATTTTGGGCAAAGCGATTGGCGGCTTGAATTTTGGTTCGATATTTTATTTCAAGGGGCAAATTGTACCAAACTAGCCCTATCCCAATGATTACGCACAAAAAGGTTAGAAAATACTTGCCAAATTTCATTTTATATTTGTTTTAATTGGCTTGAGAAATGATTTTTTTAATTGTTCTATATTTGGCTTAAGATTTAGGAATTAATAATTGGGAATTAGGAATTGTTTAATTGCCTGATTTTCAATCAATTATATTTTCAAAAAGTTTACTTTATTTTGTATCTATTCCTTAGAAAAATCGGACGCTGTTTAGTAGTTCTTTTCTAATTAACGTGAATCGGGTGCATTTCAAATTTACGCATTTCTTTTGCCTCACCCTGCCCTCTCCGAAGTAGAGGGTGATAGGTAGTAAATTTGAAATGCACCTCGTGAATCTTTTGAATAATTATTAGAAAAATACAAATTATGTTTTTAAAAATTTTACTTTATTTTGAACCTATGTCTCAGTTTTACGTTGTTAATTTCAATTTTCGAGCCACCTAGAGACATAGAAAACATAAGAAAATACAATTTTAATCAAAAATTTGTGGGAGAAACTTAAAATATAGATTCAAATAACCTTATCCTTGCTTAAAGTACCAAAGTAGAATTAGCAGGGGTGCATTTCAAATTTACTCCTTAGATTCCCTCTCTCAGGGGTGAGGTCTTAAAACATAAATTTGACATACACCCATTAGCAATTACCCATCAAAATACGAGAATTGTTTATGAATATTTACCTCGATACCGAGTTTATTCAAACTACCCATCACATTGAATTGATTTCAATTGGCTTGGTCAAAGCCAACCACGAAAGCTACTATGCGGTTTCGGCGGAGTTTGACCCTCGCCTTGCCAATGACTGGGTCAGAGCCAATGTTTTGCCTTATTTAGTTACAAGTGAGCGCAAATCTTTGGCGACGATTTGCGCCGAAATTGAGGCTTTTATCGGCTATGAAATGGGCAATTTTTGGGCGTTTATGGGGGTTTGCGATTGGTATTTGATTTTGCAGTTGTATGGCGGTATGCCCAAATTACCGGCTAATTTTTCCCTTTTTTATCGAGAATTGCGTCAAGAAATTGAGCGACTCCAGTTTCCCGAAACCTTGTACCCCCCGCGTACACGCGCCCACCACGCCCTCTCCGATGCGCATTGGGCAAAACAACTCCACGAAAATTTGCTGATTTTTGAAAAAAATAAGGTTGTTTAGGAACGACTAAAAAATAACTTATTGTTTTATCAGGCTAATGCTGTCGAGTAGTATTTGATGGTTTTTTTAGAACACCGATGACGCGGATTGGACGGATTTGTACCGATAAATCCGTACTTATCTGTCTAATCCTTGTTCCGTTTTTAACAACAAAATGGCGTAGTTGCTTAATGATGATTAGCCAAATCATTTTACCCGACAGTATTTAATGGTCAGAACACTTAGTGGCGAATTGAAAAATGTATAGCAGTATTGTAAAGATTCACCATAAATCATTAAATCATTGATTATCAGGCATTTACACCTTATTAAGCAAATCAATTAGCCACAGTGATTTTTTCAATTTTGCCTAAGCAACTGCCGTATCACCTCTACCACCGCTTCTACCCCTTCTTCAATAGGCAATAAAATAGGAATCTGGAGTTTTTCGCTATATTCTTTTTGATAGGCAAAGGCTTCTTCGCGGGTACAGTCTTGGGTGTTGAGGGCTAGGGCAATGACTTGTGAGCCATACATATTGGCAAGGGCTATTTCCGACTCTACCGGGGGAATTTTGCCCCACTCAGGGATATTGTCATAGTATTGGCGTTTGGGGGCGTGAACCAGCACAGTATATTTGGCATTGCCCGACACCAAAAACTCCGAACCCGCCGGCCCGCTCGGATTCCGCAAAGCCGATTGCCCTTCGAGCAATATCACTTCCGCGCCGGTTTCTCGGTAGCAACTCACAATGGCGTATTCCAATTCGCCCGAAATAAAATCATTCAAAGTCGAGTCAAAAATAAATCCGTATTGCCCGCCTTGCATCCAGCCGGTTTGCCCGGTATAAATCATTTGGGCTTTTGTACCTTTTTGCTCGAGGGCTTGGCGAATCATTCGGCAAGTTGTGCGCTTGCCCATTGCGCAATCCATTCCCAGCACCGCAATTATCGGAGCTTTTACTTTAAATATTTCTCCGGTCCAAAAATGCAAATCTTTTTTGGCTTTGGGGCGGCGCACATCGGTAAGCGTAACTTGGCGTTTTTGGGCAAGCGCGAGCATCTCGGGGCGATCATTCAAAAAATCGTGCAAGCCATTGACAATGTGCAATCCCGCCTCGATACATTCCTTGACCACTGCCAGCATATTGCCCGGAAACATTCCACCAACCGTAGCCACGCCCACAATGCAAGTATCCACTGTTGGCAAATTTTGCAGGGCAGTTTGCACATCGGCAAATATGGGAATGTTGCGCGGTTTGCCATCTAGCACTGTTCCGGCATCTTTGCCGGCTTGGGGCGGGTCAATTACGCCGACAATTTCAAACCTGTCGGTGCCACGAATCAAGCCGTGGGCGGTTTTGGCGTTCATATTGTCTAAATTACCGTCAGTAAGGACAATGGCTCTTGGTTTCATTGTAATATTATTCTTTAAAATAACTCAAAAATCTTAATTTATTCTATGATAACAAATATTTTTATAATAAAAAAACTTAATTTGCTTAAAATTAGAATATTTTTCTTTTTAGATTTATTTTTAAATTTTGAAAAGAATATTTTTCTAGGGAAAGTTTTGACACAGACAATTTTTTAGGAAAATAAAATATAAATAATTGATATTCAGATACTTACGCTTATTTCAATTTTAAAAATACAATTTAATCATTTATTACAATGCTTGACGAAGTTGATAAAAAAATTTTGAATTTATTGCAAAAAGATGCCAAACTCACTATCAAAGATTTAGCCGAACAGCTCAATCTCACCACTACGCCCATTTTTGAGCGTATCAAGCGAATGGAGCGCGAAGGGTATATCGCGGGTTATGTCGCATTGATTAATCCGCAAAAAGTAGAAAAATCGCAAGTTGTATTTTGTAATATCTCCATACGAGACTACGCCCCCCAAAACATTCAAATTTTTGAAGAGGCTGTCCAAAAAATGCCCGAAGTTTTGGAATGTTATCACTTAGCCGGTACGGTAGATTATCAATTGAAAATTTTGGTCAAAGATATCCAAGAATACGACCTTTTTGTACGAGAGTTTCTCAAAATGCCGATGGTGCGCGTGCAATTTAGTTCTATTGTATTGCACCCGGTCAAATATACGACAATGATTCAAGTATAAAAACTATAAATACCACATTATCAATTAATTACAAGATTCTGTAAGCATCAATAAATTTTTTACAGCAATAGCTAAATTGTATTTTTCTATGTTTTCTATGTGCCTATGTCGTTCAAAATTGAAGATCGCAAAGTAGAATTAAAAGGATTTTATTTAACTCAAATCTCCCCCACTACACCCAGCCCAAATAGAGCAAAATCGTATTTTACCGGGTCTTGGTCATCAAATTTTTTGAGATTTTGGGTAAGTTCAAGGGCGGTTTGCCAATCGCTCGATTTGCGTTCGATAAGCCCCAAGTGCCGAGCCACTCGCTCCACGTGCACATCGCAAGGGCAAATCAATTGATGAGGTTTGATGGTATGCCAAATCCCAAAATCTACCCCCTGATTGTCGTGGCGAACCATCCACCGCAAAAACATATTGAGGCGTTTGCAAGCCGACCGACGGGCAGGTGTAGCAATGTGCTTGCGAGTACGCTCGGGAAAATCTTCCAGACCAAAAAAATATTCGTGAAAACGAATCAGAGCCGACTCTACGTGCGGGCTTTCGGGGTCAAAATCCTGAGTAAAAGCCGTTTCCAAAGAATCATATTTTTGGTAATGTTGGCGGAAAAAATGCAAAAAATACAGCGTATCGGTGGCATTGAAAGTCCGATGTTTGAAGCTTAAAAACCTCTTCAAATCACTGTCTTGATGATTTAGAACAAAATCGTGGGGAGCATTATCCAGCAAATTCAATAATTCCTTGCCTTTTTTGATAATGGTCGTACGATTGCCCCAAGCTAACATCGCTATCCAAAAACCAATAATTTCAATATCTTGGGGCTTGCTAAACAAATGCGGTAACGAAATGGGGTCGTTGGGGATAAAATCGGGCTGATTATACCGCGCCACCGCTTCATCTAAATAGGTTTTGAGAGCCAAAGTATTTTGCATATTTTAGACACTAGGGAATGAATAATGTAAAATGAATAATTTTGTAATTACCTGAAAATCAATACGTTACCAAAAAATATTGTACACATTATTTTTTCTTATTTCTAGGAATTAGGAATTAATCATTGAGCATTAGAAGTTGCTTAACTGACTGATTATCAGCCAGAGACAGACACGGTCAATTAATTATGTTTTCAAAATTTTATAAATACCTGACTGCGCCTCGCCTCGAACGGGTTTTCAAGTAGTGAAAAAGCTATTCACACTACATTATTCATTATTCACTATTCATTATTCATTACTTACAAACTCAAATAATTAATTTTTTTATACGTGAAATAATTGGCAAAATTGGTGATTTGTTGCATCGTTCCCAATACAATCATTATATCGCCCGTACCGATGATGGTAGAAGGGTGCGGATTGACCATAAAGCCTTTGATATCATCTTTAAAACCAATGATATGCGCTCCGGTTTTGTTGCGAATATCCAAATCCAATATACTTTTGTCCCGAAAATTCTCTTTAAAATCCAAATAACTAAATTCCTCGAGCTTCAACGCCCCAGTGCCGCCTATCATATCCAAAAACTCGACTACTTCGGGGCGTGTAACCAAATTTGCCATATAAGTACCGCCTATCAGGTCGGGGCGTACCAAACGATTGGCTCCGGCGTGGAGTAGTTTGGTTTCGGCTGAGGCTTCATTGGCGCGGGCAATAATCATAATATTGGGGTTTAGCTGGCGGGCAGTCAGGGTAACAAACACATTGTCGGCATCTTTGGGCAATGTGGTAATCAAGGCACGAGCGCGCTCGACTCCGGCATTTTTCAATACTTCGTCTTGCGTGGCATCGCCCTCGATATACGATACGTGGTTGAGACGCTCAAAATTGACAATATTTTGCTTCAAAAGTTCGGTATCATACTCCACAATTACAAAGGGAATTTTGTTTTTGGAGAGTTCTTCACCTGCCCGATGCCCATTTTTGCCAAAGCCACAAATGATGACGTGATTATTTAGTTTTTGCACTTTACGTTGAATGATGTATTGGTTAAAAATTTCGCGCAGTTCGCCTTCAAACAAATAACTGGTAATGACCGACACCACTACCGCAAAAATACCCAAATTAAAGATAATATAAAATGCCGTAAACACCCGCCCAGCCGCCGACAAAGGGTGCACTTCTTGAAACCCAACCGTACCCATTGTAATCACCGCCATATAAAACGACTCCAACAATGTCCAGCCTTCAATGATTTGAAAACCGACTACCCCAATGGCTAAACTCAAAAAAAATAAAGCCAAAGCCAAAAACAATCGATACAAACGATGATGAATTTTGAAAAAAAAGAGAATCGAGAATATGCGGAGGTGTCTCATAGGAATGAATCGTAAATAATGTAAAATGAATAATTTTGTAATTACCTGAAAATCAATATGTTACCAAAAAGTATTGTTTACATTATTTTTTTCTTGTTCCATAATTGAATACAATGCGAAAAGAAAATGCCATTTTTCGGCAAAATGGCATTAGCAAGCTCTTAATTACAATAGTTCGGGCAGTTCATAGTTATTTACTAAGTATCTGATAATCAGCTAGTTACACAAAACACTTAAAGTGGCATAACTTCTTGACCGTGTCCGCCTTTGGAGGATTATCAATAACTTACAAAAATTGTCCGAATTATTGTAAGTATAAATATTTGATAATCAATAAATTAACGTGAATATTTTTATAACTAATTGATAATCAACTAATTATAATGTAAAAAATACATTTTTTCGATAAATTATAAATTATGTTTAAAATAAAATTG